>NZ_PDKG01000006.1 GCF_004116725.1 Arcobacter sp. CECT 8986
GATAGAAAAATACTACTGCACCTTTTTCTCCAATATTATCATATAAATTAAAATCCTCTACGATTTGACCATCTGCTAATACAGCTGCTGCTGTGAAATCTGGAGCTTTTTTTGTTACTAACATTTTCTTTCCTTTCAAAGTTAAATTAATTAAATTAAGTGGTGTAATTATATAATAATTTTCTAAAAGAAAACATTATATTTTAGTTAGATTTTTAAATTAAGAAAAATTTTACTTACTAATAATATTTTTCCATAAGGTAATATTTTATGACTAATAACTATTTATTTACTAGCGAGTCCGTAACAGAAGGACACCCCGATAAAATTGCAGACCAAATATCAGATGCAGTACTAGATTACATAATACAAAAAGATAAAAATGCAAGAGTTGCTTGTGAAACAGTCCTTACAAATGGTCTTTGTTTAGTTGCAGGTGAACTAAAAACAGAAGTTTATGCTCCTATACAAGATATTGTAAGAGATGTAATAAGAGAGATAGGATATACAAATTCAGCATATGGACTTGATTATAGAAGTGCTGGAGTATTAAATGCTATTGCAGAACAAAGTATAGATATATCAACAGCAGTTGATAAAGAAGATGGAGAGATTGGTGCAGGCGACCAAGGTATGATGTTTGGATATGCTTGCAATGAAACAAAAGAGCTTATGCCTTTACCTATAAATCTTGCTCACAAATTGACAAAAAGATTAACTGATGTAAGAAAAAAAGGAATTCTTCCTTATTTAAGACCAGATGGAAAAGCACAAGTTACAGTTGAATATATAAATAATAAACCAACAAAAGTAAAAACAGTTGTAATATCAGCTCAACACTCTGACACAATAAACTTTGACATATTAAAAGAGGATATTATTGAAGAAGTAATAAATGAAGTAATTCCAAAAGAGTTGATAAGTGAAGATACCATTTATCATATAAATCCGACAGGTAGATTTGTAATTGGTGGGCCACAAGCTGATGCAGGTTTAACAGGAAGAAAAATAATTGTTGATAGTTATGGAGGAAGTTGCCCACATGGAGGTGGAGCATTTTCTGGTAAAGACCCAACAAAAGTAGATAGAAGTGCTGCTTATATGGCAAGATACATAGCAAAAAATATAGTTGCGGCTAATCTATGTGATAAAATCGTAATACAATTATCTTATGCTATTGGAATTAGTGAACCAACTTCAATTATGATAGATACATTTAAAACTAATAATATAGAAGAGAAAAAGATATTATCTATTATAAATGAAGTTTTTAACTTAACTCCTGCTGGGATTATAAAAGAGCTTGATTTATTAAGACCTATATATAAACAAACTGCTTCTTATGGACATTTTGGTAGAGAAGATATTGATTTACCATGGGAGAGTTTAGATAAAGTAGAAAAAATCAAATCATTACTATAGATTATAATAATCTATAATTTTATTACTTTTACTTATCAATTATAAGGGATATTTAATTATAAATTTATATACACTATGTTAAAGTTTCTAAAATTTTCCAAGGAGATAATATGGCAGTTAAAATTACTGACATCTGTATTAGTTGTGACGCTTGTCTTGACGAGTGTCCTGTTGAAGCTATCGTTGATAATGATGAAAACCCAACAGGAGAAGACATCTATTTCGTACATTCTGACAAATGCGTAGAATGCGTAGGTCATCATGATTCTCCAGCATGTGCAGATGCATGTCCAACAGAGGGATGTATAGTATGGGATGAACCAGGTGTTGGTTCAGTTGAAAGTCCTGAGAGAGGTCAAGCTGGAACTCCTGTAGTAGAAGACTAATATTAAAATTTTATATAATTTTAGTAAAAAAAGGTAAGTAGATTTAAATTCTACTTGCCTTTTTTTTATTTTTTAGGTATAATCCGCGACTTAATAAAATTAGTAGAGGAATATACTTAAATGGAACAAACATTATCAATCATCAAACCTGATGCAGTGAAAAAAAACGTTGTAGGTAAAATTCTAGACAGATTTGAATCTGCTGGATTAAGAGTTGCAGCAACTAAAAAAATTCAATTATCACAAGCTGATGCTGAAGCATTCTATGCAGTACACGCTGAGAGACCTTTTTTCAACGACTTAGTTGAATTTATGATTTCTGGACCAGTTGTAGTTTCTGTTTTAGAAGGTGAAAATGCAATGGCTAAAAATAGAGAATTAATGGGTGCAACAAACCCTAAAGAAGCAGCAGCTGGAACAATTAGAGCTGATTTTGCAGATTCAATTGATGCAAATGCAGTACACGGTTCTGATTCATTAGAAAATGCAGCAAACGAAATCAAATTCTTCTTTTCAGATAGAGAAATTTGCTAAGAATTTTATAAATGAAAATAGAATTTAGAAAAGTCCCTACAACTCCAAAAGAGTTCACTAATGATTTTGCTTCAGTAAAATTAGAGGGTACTTTTTGTAAAATGTCGCCAACTTTAATCAAAGTAGATGCATTATTAACAGGAAAAACTCCTGTAACATGTATAAGATGCGGTGAAGAAGAGAACATTAACTTAGACGAAAAGCTTGACTTTTTGATAAGTGATGGTATATTTAAAGGTAATGAATCGGAAGATTTAGTTATCGAAATAGAAAATGGTATAATAGATTTTGATGAAATTTGTGAAAGTGAACTTTCATCACTTGAAAGTGATTACCATATCTGTAAAAATTGTCTTGATGACAACATAGAAATAGAAAAAGAATTTTAAGGAGAAAATTATGGCAGTACCTAAGAGAAGAGTATCTCATACTAGAGCAGCTAAAAGAAGAACTCACTATAAGATAGCTTTAAAAAGACCAGTTAAAGATAGTGATGGAACTTGGAAAATGCCTCATACTGTAAACCCAAATACGGGTGAATACAAAAGCTAATGATTAAAATAGCTATTGATGCGATGGGAGGGGACTTTGGTCCTGAGCCCATTGTTGATGGACTTGTTGCTGCACTAAGAAGCAACACAAACTTCAAAGCGATTGCTGTTGGAGATAAAGAAGAACTACTTAACCTTATACCTAGCAACTTTCTAAGTAGAATTGAAATTGTTGATACAAAAGATGTAATATCAATGAGTGATAGTGCAACTGATGCATTAAAAAGAAAAGATTCTACAATATATAAAGCAATTGAATTAGTAAAAGAAGGGACTGCTGATGCTGTTGTATCTGCTGGACACTCTGGTGCTACAATGTCACTTGCGACACTTAGAATAGGAAGAATTAAAGGTATTTCAAGACCTGCAATTGCAACATTAATGCCTACTATTGAAAATCATAATACACTTGTATTAGATGTTGGTGCAAATGTTGACTGTGATGCAAAAAACCTTTTTGAATTTGCTGTTATGGGACAAATTTATGCTCAAGATGTTTTAAAACAAGAAGAGCCTATTGTTGGACTATTAAGTAATGGTGAAGAAGCAAGTAAAGGTAATGAAGTTACAAAAGAAGCATTTAAACTAATTTCTAAAATTCCTAACTTTGCTGGAAATGTAGAAGGAAGTGATGTATTCAAAGGTTCAGTAGATGTTGTTGTTTGTGATGGTTTTATAGGTAATATTTTACTTAAAACAGCTGAAGGTGTAGCTGATACTATCGGAACAATTATAAAGAAAAGTCTTAAACGATCACTTATTTCTATTGCCGGTGCAGTTTTAATGAGAAAAGTATTTAAAAAACTAAAAGTAAGAGTTGATTATGCTGAATATGGTGGTGCTCCACTATTAGGTGTAAAAGCTCCTGTTATTATTGCGCATGGTAAATCTAATGCTAAAGCAGTAAAAAATGCAATTTTTCAAGCTATAACTGCGGCAAGTTCTAACTTAAATATAAATATTGAAGATAGAATGAATGAGTATAAACAATAATTAAGGATTTTATGTAATGGCTTACGCAGCTTTTAGGTCTATTGGTGCTTATATTCCACCAAAGATTATGACAAACCAAGATTTTGAAAAAATCATTGATACAAGTGATGAATGGATCACAAAAAGAACAGGAATAAAAGAAAGAAGAATTGCAGAAGAAAATGAAGCATCTTCAGATTTAGGGTATAGAGCAGCAGAAGTTGCAATTCAAAGAGCAGGTATTGCTAAAGAAGATATTGATTTAGTAATTTGTGCTACTGTTACACCAGATTATCTTTGTATGCCTTCAACTGCATGTTTAATTGCATCTAAACTTGGATTACCTCCTGTTATGGCTTATGATATTAGTGCAGCTTGTACTGGTTTTGTTTATGCTTTAAATGTTGCTAAAGCTTTCATTGAATCTGGAATTAAAAAAAATGTTCTTATTATTGGAGCAGAGAAATACTCTTCAATATTAGATTATACTGATAGAGCAACTTGTTTCTTATTTGGAGATGGTGCAGGAGCAGCAATAATTTCTGCAACAGATAATAAAGAAGAAGCAATCGTAGATGTTCAATGTTCAAGTGATGGAGACCATAACGATGTAATTCAAACTCCAGGTGGAGGAAGTAAACATCCTTGTTCACAAGAAGTTTTAGATAATAAAATGGCATGTATCAAAATGAAAGGTAATGAAACTTTCAAACTTGCAGTGAAAACATTAACTGCAGATGTTAAAAAACTTATGGAAAAACATAACGTAACTAATGAAGATATTGACCATTTTATTCCTCATCAAGCTAACTACAGAATTATTAAATCTGTTGGTGATTCATTAGGTTTAGAAAAAGAACAAATTGTTCTTACTGTACATAAATATGGTAATACATCTGCAGCTTCAATTGCAATGGCAATGAATGATGCTTATGAAGAAGGAAAGATAAAAAAAGGTGATACAATATTATTTGACGCCTTTGGTGCTGGTCTTACTTGGGGTAGCGCATTATTTAAATTCTCTCCTAACAACTAAACTATACTTGGGCTATGCCCAGGTTTCTTACAAATTGTAATAAAATAAATCAACTTTAAAAAATTTTTATATAATCCTTTGAAAAGGAGAACAAATGATATTAGGGCAATGTCCATACTGCAAAGGCAATGTAATTTCAAAAAAAATAACTGCACAAGGAAAACAAATAAAATTGTACTCTTGTGAAAATGCAAAAAAAGAGTATGATGAGAGTGATTCATATGTTTTTACTTCTGATTCAACTTGTAGATTTAGAATATATTCAAATGCACTTCTTAGATGGAATAAAAGAAGTATCTCAGAGTATGAAGTTAAAAAACTATTAAAAGATGAACAAATTGTAGTAAGACTTCATGGAAGAAAAGGAACAGGTGAATACTTCAAATATGCAATACCACATAAAGAGTTTGGAATATCTATATTATGGGATGAAGAAGTACAAGAAGAGTTATAAATATTGTACTAATGCCATATAAAATATAGTTCCTCCAAATATAGATATTAAATAGTTTTTTATACTTAGATGTAAAACTGCTGTAAAAACTACACCAAGAATCTCTTTTAATCCATGTGGATACAAAGAAAAATCAATATCTTTTAAAGTATATACTATTAATATAACCATAATAACCGGTGGAAAAAATCTCTCAACAAATACAATATATGAAGGTGGCTCTTTTTTTATAAAAAATATAAAAGGGAATACTCTTGTAAAATAGTTAACTAATGCCATAATCAAAATTGCTATATAAATATCAATAGACACACTACCACTCATTTTTCTATACCTTTTTTGAAAAAGAACATCATAATTAAAGATATAAATATTGATACTATTAACATCTTATCACTTGGTATTAAAATTAAAGAAAATATAGAAGATACTAAACCTATCAAAAAAGGGAATATATTTTTTAAATTCTTATATTGTTCTATACATAATACTACAAAAAGTGCAGTCAAAGAAAACTCTAAACCTGCTGTGTTAAATTTTACATATGAACCAACTAATGCACCTAAAGTACATCCTACTACCCAATAAGACTGATTTAATAAACCTAAAAAAAGATAAAAGTATTTTTTATTTAAACTCTCATCATCTTTTATTGTGGTTAAAAGTGCATATGTTTCATCTGTTAAACTAAAAATCAAATATGGTTTTAATTTACCACTATTTTTAAATCTTTTTAACAAAGATAAACCATAAAAAGATTGTCTAATATTTACAAACCAAGAAGCTATTGCAATGTCAATAAATCCAGCTTTTGCATTAAAAAAATTAATAGCTACAAACTGTAAAGCTCCTGCATAAATAAAAATAGACATAATAGTTGCTAAATACCAAGGATATTGAAAACTTGTTAGTAATAAGCCAAAAGCAAAGCCAAGTACAACATATCCCATTAAAACTGGGATTGATATTGTAAATGCCTTTTTAAACTCTAAAGTATATTTCATCTACTTTATTAAGTCTTGATTTTTTGGATTATTTTTGAAAATATTTAATGATTTTGCTTTAGGGTCTTTATTAAATTTATCCACTGTCGCAATTGGATTTAAGTATAAAATTGAATCATCTATTATTATTTGGAAGATTGAGTATAAAGGTACTGTAACAGTAGAACCAAAATTTTCATTTCCAAATCCAGCCTCAAAACTTAAAAAACCATTTTCTAATTTTATTGTACTAAATGTATAATTTGCTAAAACATATAAAGAAAATTTAGCTAATTGTGATTTTATACTAGCTGGCAATTCCGGTGTAAATTTCAAAGCATCTAAGTTTGCAGTAATTGCAAATTCTTTATTATTTTGTAATAAATAATTGATAACTTCTTCTATTTGGTCACTTACTAAATCTTTATAACTATCTTGATGTATAATGTCATTTATCATTTAATTTATCCTTTTTTATAAATTAACTTGTTATTATATCTTATGAAACAAATAATCTTACTTATTTTTATTTTTACATTATCTCTTGAAGCAAAAAAAATATCACTAAGTCAAGCAGAATATAATGATATATTAAAAAGTCCTAATAGTAAAGAAATATCAATAAGACTTGTAAAATATAATAGACTTTTAAAAAAAGCAAAAGATTTCCCAATTATAAAAAAACTTGCATATACAAATAGTTTTTATAACAAAATATTACCAGTTGATGATGAAAACAAATATAATGTTGATGATTATTGGGCAACACCAAAAGAGTTTTTAATTCAAGGAAAAGGTGATTGTGAAGATTATGCTATTGCAAAATATTTTACGTTATTATCATTAGGTGTAGATAAGAAAAAACTTTTTTTATCTGTTGTAAAAGTGAAAGGTGAAGCCTCTTATCATATGGTTTTATTGTATTTTCCTACATTAAAATCAGTACCATTAGTATTAGATAATTTAAGTCACAAAGTAATTACTTTTGACAAAAGAGAAAAACTAATTCCTAAATTTATATTTAATGAATATTCAGCTTTTATTTTAAAAGATAAAAAAATATATAAAAAAGCAAAAATAAACTGGGGAAAAACAAATAAATGGGAAGTTATTCTAAAAAGAGTTTATAAACTAAATGAATAATCTTCCAATACATCAAAATCTATCATTGCATTTAATAGTGCAATTTTAGAAGCTTTATTTAACATCTCCAAAGTAATATCACTTTGCTTTAAAAAGCCTTGGTCTATATATCTTTGTCTAGTTGTTCCATATAATAAAGGAGTTTTTGGTGTTATCCATATATTCTCATAATATATAGCTATATTTGCTATTGAAGTATCTGTTAATAAATTATTTTTAAAAATAATAACCTCATCACAATTATCTCTTTTATTATATAAGTTGTCTAATTCTTCTCTATTTAAATATTTTTTTGAATACTCTATTTCATTATTATTTACTATTTTAAAACTTTTAATTTCTCTTTTTTTATACTCAAAATAGTTTATATCTATTATCTCATCTTCATTATATATAACTTTACATCGTAAAAGTTTTTCATTTATTGGATAAATATATTCACTTAAATCAAAATTCTTTGCAATTGTATTTGCAACTCTTTTATTATGGTACTCTAAATTAAAAACCTCATTATCTTCACATTTAATTGTCTCAAAATATTTTACACTATCCATAAAATTTGTAATCCTCTTGTATTTTTCATTTACTATAATAACTAAAAATATTTTAGGATATACAAAGATGAAAAAAATAAAAAAGACTATAAACAAATATGATAATTTTGAAGATACTTATAAAAAAGCTTATATTGGCTTACCAAAAGGATTTAATAACATAAAAAATCCACAGTTTTTAACACTTGATAAATTTAAAAAGAATCATAAAAATATAAATAGTAAAAAAAAGTACCCAGTCCTTTTTTTTATGCATGGCTCAGCAGGTCTTAAATATGGGAAAAAATATAAAGATGAAGTTCTAAAAGAAGAGTTTATATTTTTTGCACCAAACTCATTTAAAATTAAAGACCGTCCAACATATAAAACACCAACAAAACTAAAAAACTACGAACAAGTTCATTCTCTTAGAGTTGCTGAAATTTTTTACAATATTAAAAAATTAAAAGAGTTTGATTTTATTGATTTTAATAATATATTTTTAATGGGAAGCAGTGAAGGTGCACTTGCTGCTGCAAAATATAATGGAGATGAATTCAAAGGAAGAATTATTGCAGCTTATTCATGTGAAAATAGTTATTATAGTAGTGATTTTAAAATTGGGGCAAAAAAGAAAGACCCCATTTTAAATATTATAGGAACACAAGATGAATATTTTAGTTCTTTTTCTAAATATGAAAATAGAAAAGTTACAGGAAACTGTTCTACTGCTTTACTAAAATATAAAAATGCAAAAGTAGTAATTTTACCTAAAACAAAACATAATGTAATAGAGAATCAATACACTATTCCTGAAGTTATTAACTTCTTAAAATTTCATACAAAATATTAAACTATTGAGTATGAAATTAGACTATTTTCTATATTATTAATAATTAAATCTCTTCTAAAAACTTTAGCTATATCTTTTGCATACTCTAAATGAGTAGTTATACCAACACAAGAGCAGTTAATCTCACTTAATACATATTTATCACTATTATTCTCATCATAATCTAAAATATAATCCATTGTCCAAAGGATTGGGAACTCTTTATTATTACAATGTTTTTTTAATTGTTTAAAACTCTTTTTTGTTAGTTGAATTAGTTTTTCATATTTTAAAGAGTTTGCAGATTCATAACTATATTGTGCTCCACTAAAAAGTGTAGCAGAGAATTCACCCTCTTGTGGTTTTTTATGAACTACACATATTGGATTATCTTTTACTAATAAAACTCTAATCTCACCCTCATTTATTCTACTTAAATATTTACAAGAGACAAAACCTTTTTTATTTTTAAAATAAAAAGCCTTTTCATCATCTTCTTCAAATTTCCAAGCAAAATCTGTCATAAAATCATTTATTGAATTAAACTTTTCTTTTTCATTATTTACAGCTTCAGTTGAAACTACTGTTCCATTTTCATTTAATTTTACAAGATATACACCCTCACCTGTTGAGCCATAATTTGTCTTTAATACTCTTATTTTTTCACTTTTTAAAACTTGAGGAAAATCAGCATTAAACTCTTCTACTTTTTGATAAAATTTAGTACTTTTTTCACCTATTTTTGTATCTTTTAATTTATACAAAATATCTTTAAAATCCAAATTTATCATCACATCAGGATGAGTATGTACTTCTATTTGATTTTGACTTAGTTTATTTAGAAATTGAAAATATTCATCAATCTCTTTTAAGTTTCCTGGATTAATTCTACTTATAATGGCATATGCATTTTTATTTAGATATTCAAAAAGTTCATCTTTTTTTGAAGGATTATAAAATACAACTTCAGTAGAAAACCCACTAATTTGTTCTATTTCATTTAGTATTGGTTTAGTATCAGCTCTAAAACCATCAAAACCTTTGTCACTCCCCACACTACACTCTATGATAAAGATTTTATTTTTCATATTATGTCTCCTAAACATATTTTTATAAAACTTGCTTAAAAAATTTTATAAAATCTAGGTTACATAACAATTACATCTAATTATGTAGGAATATATATTTTATCAAGTACCTCTTCATACTCTAAGTTAACATCAGAATCACAAGTAATTCCTCCACCACTTTTATAATATAGCTCATTTTCTATATTTTCAATAAATCTTATTAATACAAAGCTATAAAGATTTTCTCCATCAAAAACACCTGCAACACCTGTATAATAATCTCTATCATAATTTTCTACATCTTTTAATATTTCAACTGTTTTTCTTTTAGGAGTTCCTGTTATAGAACCAGCAGGTAATAGTGAAGTTAAAATATCACCTATTTTACTTTTCCAATCACTATTTAGTTCCCCTTTTATTTTAGAACTTACTTGAAGTAAATCTTTTTTTCCTGCACTAATCTTTTCACAATATCTAAATTTTTCAACTCTAACTTTTGAAGATACAATCGATAAATCATTTCTTAATAAATCTACAACCATTGTATGCTCAGCCATCTCTTTTTTATTTGCTAATATCTTTTCTTGTGCATCTTCTATGTTAGCATCAATTGTGCCTTTCATAGGATATGTATATATTTTATTATTTTCTATTTCCACAAATTTTTCAGGAGAGAAACATACAAACTCATCTTTATACTTCAATTTAAATCTTGATTTTGCACATTTGTAAATATCTTTTAAACTAAGAGTTGTTTCAATTTTTGTTTTTACTGTTAAGTTAAGAAGATATGAGTTTCCATCTTTTATATTTTCTTGAATTTTATCAAAGGCAACTTTATAACTTTGAAAATCCATAGGAAACTTTTTTATATCTACTTTTTTTGAAGATGATATAAGATTTTCATTTGATAACGCAAACTCTATATTTTTTGGAAGTTGATTTAACTTAATAATTTCATATTTACTTAAATCATAAGATAGCATAAAAAAAAATGGCTCAGAATCTGAGCCACTTTTATTTAATATTTTTCTAATTTTTTCTTTTTTATTCAATGTTTATTTATATACTTTATTTAACTAATTTTTTTAATACAGCCATTCTAACTGCAACACCATTAGAAACTTGTTGTAAAACTTTACTTCTTGGGTCTAATAACATTTCATCATCTATATCAATATTTCTATTTACTGGTCCTGGGTGAAGTAAAATTAAATTTCTATTTCCAAATGTATCTTTTGTAATACAATAATCTTTTGCATACTCTTGCATAGATGTATAATAAACTTGAGAATGTCTTTCTAATTGAGTTCTTAAACTCATTACAACATCAATCTCATCAATAACTTCACTTAATAATGTAACTTGTCTAACTGATTCATCTTCTGATTTAAAATGATCAGGTGCAACAAAAATAGGTTCAATTCCAAATCTTGGTAAAAGTTTTGAATCTGAAGATGCTACTCTTGAAGTTTTTACATCTCCAACAATTGCAACTTTTTTACCCTCAACATCATCATTAAAGTGATCTAAAATTGTAAATAAATCTAATAAAGCTTGAGTTGGATGTGCATTATATCCATCACCAGCATTTAAAATAGGACAATTTACATGCTCTTTTAAACTCTCTGGTAAACCACATTCACTATGTCTAATAACAATAGCATCTGGTTTCATTGCATTTATATTAGCAACTGTATCAAAGATTGTTTCACCTTTACTTCTTGAACTACTTCCTACATCTAATGATACTACTTCCGCACCTAATCTCTTAGCTGCAATTTCAAAAGAACTTCTAGTTCTTGTTGAATTTTCAAAAAATAGTGTTACAATTAATTTACCTTTTAAACATTCACTAGATTGTAAATCTCTAAACATTTTCGCATCATCAAATAACTCAATAATTTCATCTTTTGTAAAATCAGAAGTTGTAATCAAGTGTTGCATTTTTTTCCTTTAATTTTAGTTTGAAATTATACCCGAAAAGCCATTAAAAAACTCTACAAAATATGGTGTTTTGAGCTATTTTTTTTTGAATTAACATTTTGTTCAAATAAATTAGATATAATCTTCAAAACATATAAATTATACTAGGATAAGAAATGTCAAAAGAGTTAGAAAATCTTGACAAAGAGTATGTTCTTCATACTTATGCAAGAAACTACGTAAACTTTAAAAAAGGTATAAATGCTACACTTTTTGATGAAGAAGGAAAAGATTATATTGATTTTACTTCAGGTATTGGTGTAGTATCTGTAGGTCACGGAAATAAACAAGTTGCAGATGCAATTTATAATCAAATTAGTAATATTACACATATTTCAAATATTTATGCCATTGAACCACAAGCAAAACTTGCTCAAAGAATTGCTCAACTAAGTGGTTATGATGTTGCAACATTCTTTGGAAATAGTGGTGCTGAAGCAAATGAAGGTGCTATTAAAATTGCTAGAAAATATGGTGAAAAAAACTTCACTAAAAAAAGATTTAAAGTAATCACTTTAGAGCACTCATTTCATGGAAGAACAATCACAACTGTAAAAGCAACAGGTCAAGAGAAATTCCATTCACCAAGTTTTGCTCCATATCCAGATGGTTTTTCATATAACCATACAATTGATGATATTTACAACTCAATTGATGATGAAACAGTTGCTGTTATGATTGAATTAGTTCAAGGAGAAGGTGGTGTTCAACCATTTCCTAAAAAAGACATTCAAGAATTAGCAAAATTTTTAAAAGAAAACAAAATTTTATTAATTGTAGATGAAGTACAATCAGGTGTTTTTAGAACAGGTGAATTTTTAGCTTCAAATCTATATGATATAGAACCAGATATTGTAACACTTGCAAAAGGTTTAGGTGGCGGTGTTCCAATTGGAGCTGTTCTTACAAAACATAAAGATATTTTCTCACCAGGTGACCATGGTTCAACATTTGGAGGAAACTATTTAAGTACAAGAGCTGCATTAGAAGTTGTTGATATTTTAGAAGATTATAAAAATAGTGGAAAATTAGATGAGACTATTATATATTTTGAACAAAAATTAAAAGAGCTTTATGAAAAATATCAAAATCTTTTTCTTGATAGCCTTGGTTTAGGACTAATGAGAGGAATAAGAGTAAAAGATGAGCAAACTCTATCTTCTATTATTTCAAATGCATTTGAAGAAGGAATACTAGTTTTAAAAGCTGGAAAAAATACATTAAGACTTTTACCAGTTCTTACTATTTCAAAAGATGAGATAGATGAAGGCTTTAAAAGGCTAGATAATGCACTTGGTAAAATCTCTTAACCTTTTACTAATATCTGCACTTTGTCCTTTTGCATTATTAAATGCAAAGGATGAAGATATTCTGTCAAAAGACAGATTAAAACAGTTCAAATTAAGTGAACAACAAGTAATTGAAGATAGTGCAAAACTACAAAAAGATTGGATAAATCCAATTACAATTACTTATAGTAAAGTTGATGGAGAGATAACAGATACAGAAAAAACTGTTATTAGTGTAAATCAACCAATATTTAAAAGTGGTGGTATTTATTCTGCTATTTTATATGCAAAAGCAAATGAAAAATACTCAAATTTAGATATTGACCTTCAACGAAAAGAGATGATAAGAAAAGCATATAATCTTCTTTTCAATATCCATAAAACTGATTTAGAGATACAAAAAAGCCAACTGGTTTTAAAAAATGCACAAATTGATATTATTAGAAAAAAAGAGCAAGTACTAAATGGCTTTTTAGATACTTCTTATTTAGATAATGCAATTTTAGATGCAAATACAGCAAAAAAGAATTTAGCTGATTTAAAGTATCAAAAAAAAGAGTTGATTAATAATTTCAACAACATCGCAAGTAATGATTATAAAATCTTTAAACTTCCAGAATTTAGTATTGTTTCAAAAAAACAATTTATGGATAGCAACTTAAATATCATGAAATCAAAAGCAGATATTGAGACTAAAAAAGAGTTAAAAACTATGACAATATCTCAATACTTACCAACAGTTAGTGCGACATATGATTTTACAAGAAATCATGGAAACTCATCTTCTAATATTGTAGAAAAAGAGGTTCAAAATGTAGGTATTTCTGTATCTATGCCAATTGATGTAAGAACTTTTAATGATATTGAATCTTCACAAATAAACTATCTAAAATCAAAGTTATCTTTAAAAACTCAAAAATTAGAAGAAGAGAACTTTTTTAGAACACAAATGCAAAAAATAGAAACAATAGATGAAAAGATAGATATAACAAAAGATGATTATAAACTTTATAGCTCTTTGTTAAGCACTATTGTTGAAGAAAAAAATGCGGGATTAAAAACAAAAAGTGATGTGGATACACTTCTTAATTCATCTAAAGTAAAAGAAGTTGAATTAAAAATATTTAAAATAGATAAACAACTTGAGTTGTTAGAGTTATATGCAAAATTAAAGAAGTAAGAAAATTCTTACTTCTTAGTTTCAAGATTTAAATAGTATTCAATCTCGCTTTTAGTTAAAATTTTAATAGTATTTGTACTACCTGGCATTCCAACTGGATAACCAACTGTTGCTACGTATGGTCCTTCTTTATCAAGCATATCTCTTGCTTCTAATGCTTTTAACATTTTTTGGAACATTTTAGTTGTTTGAGACTCTTTTATAGTTCCTATTGGATAAATTCCCCAAACAGCAGTTAAAGAATTTAATACTTTTTTCTTATGAGTAAAAGTTAAAATCTTTGTATGTGGTCTATATCTTGACATTCTAATTGCTGATTGTCCAGAACTTGTTAAAGCTAAGATACCTTTTGCATTAATATCATCTGCAAGTTTTGTTACTGTTGATTGAATAACATCAAATTGATCTAAATACTCAAATTTTTCATGTTTTGCAAAATTGTAAATTTCTTCAGTTTTTTGAATAATATTACTCATTGTATCAACTACATTTATTGGATCTTCACCAACTGCACTCTCTTCACTTAACATTACAACATCTGTTCCATCTAAAACAGCATTTGCAACGTCTGAGATTTCTGCTCTTGTTGCTCTTTCATTTTGAGTCATTGATAAAAGCATTTGAGTTGCAGTAATAACAGGTTTACAAGCCATATTTGCTTTTTTGATTAATCTTTTTTGAATAGTTGGTACTTCATAATAAGGAACTTCAATACCTAAATCTCCCCTTGCTACCATCAATCCATCACTTACTTCTAAGATTTCATCAATATTTTCAACTGCATCAAATTTTTCAATTTTTGCAATTAATTTACCTTTATAATCACCTAAAAGTTTTCTTGCATTTTGCATATCTTTTTTATTTTGAACAAATGAAATTGCAAAATAATCAACTTTATTTTCAACACCCCATTTGATATCTTTTTCATCTTTTTTAGTAATTACATCAATATCAATAATTGTGTTAGGGAAGTTTACACCTTTTCTTGAATTTAAAATTCCATGATTTTCAACTTTTGCTTTTATTTCAATTCCAGTTTCAATAACTTTTGCTCTAATTGTTCCATCATATAAATAGATATACTCACCCTCTTTTACTTTGTCTAAAAGTTCAGGATAATTAATAGATACTACATAACTTTTATTACTCTCTTTATATCCTAAAATATCTTCTTTTAAGAAAGTTATTACATCCCCTCTATGAAGTTCAAAAGGCTCTTTAATATCACCAATTCTTACTTTTGGCCCCGAAATATCTTGTAAAATACCAACTGTTGTATCTAAATTTTTCATAGCAGTTCTAATATTTTTTAATGTTTGTAAATGATATTCATGGTCGCCATGAGAAAAATTTAATCTAAACATATTTGCACCAGCTTTAATAAGCCCTTCAATCATCTCAATACTATCACTTGCTGGCCCTACAGTTGCTAAAATCTTTGTTCTTTTTGTCATGGGCTTCTCCTTTTAAAATTTTTTCATTGTCGTAATTATATCTAATTTCATCTACGAAATAGTTACATTTACCATTCATTCATCTATAAATGATATAATTTTTTATTTAAAATAAGGATAAATTGTGAAAAATGCAAAGATAAAATACATATCAACAATTTTAGTAATAAGTTCACTTTTATTTACAGGTTGCGCTCAAAAAAATGAGGATTTACCTGCAAATCAAAAAGATGAATATGCAAGTACTAAACAAGGTGCAGTTATGGGGGCATTTATTGGTGCACTTATTGGTATGATGGCAAATGGAAAACATAAAAGTCAAAATGCAGCTTTGGGGGCTGTTTTAGGTGCTGGTATTGGTGGAGGAATTGGTTATTCAGTTGATAATCAAGCAAAACAAATTGCAAAAGAGTTAGATACAAAAGTAGACAATAAACCAGAAGCATTAACAAATCCAGATAATGATTTAGTAATTTCAAATACAGACAAATATGTAAAAATAATGCTAAGAGATAAGATGATGTTTAAAACAGGTTCTGCTATTCCAACTCAAGATGCAGCTTTAAAATTAGAAAAAATCACAAATGTATTAAGAAAATATCCAGATACAATAGTTCAAGTTGTAGGATTTACAGATAGTAGAGGAACATATGAATATAATCAAAAACTATCTGAACAAAGAGCCAAAAATGTTGGTGATAGAATTTATAATAGTGGAATAGAAAATCTTATTTATTCAAAAGGATGCTCATACAATAAACCTTTAGTTGCAAATAAAACAAAAGATGATATGGCATTAAATAGAAGAGTTGAAATATATCTATATCCAAATCAACAATCAATAGTTGATGCTTGTAAAGCACAATAATTTAAAAATTTTTAGATAAAATAGTTTTATGAATACTAAAACTACTTTTTCTAAATATATGAACTCTTGGCTATATTCAGATGATGGATATTATGCAAACTATAAACAAATAGGTAAACAGGGTGATTTTTTCACTTCTGTTTCTGTTAGTAAGTTTTTTGGTGGAGCTATTGCTAATAAAATCATCAAACTAATTGAAGAGAATAAACTTCCTAAAAATAGTACAATTATTGAAATTGGAGCTCATCATGGATATCTATTTGCAGATGTAATTCAATTTATTTATACACTTAAACCTCAACTTCTAAATAGTTTAAACTTTGCAATAATTGAAAGGTTTGATTCACTAAAGAAACAACAAGAAAAATATTTAAAAGATAGTTTTGCAGATGCAATAACACTAACTCATTATAAAGATATAAGTGAAGTAAAATGTTCAAATGCATTTATTTTTGCAAATGAGATATTTGATGCTTTTGCTTGTGAATTAGTACACACAAAAGATGATAAAATTATGCAAGCTTTTGTAAGAAACAACTCAATAATATTTGAAGAGACTAAAGATTTAAATATTATAAATCACTGTAAAAAGTATGACATTTCAAAAGGTGAAATCTGCTTAGATTACGAAACTTTTGTAAATAATCTTAACTCAAGTATTGATAAGTTTTTCTTTTTGACTTTTGATTATGGAGATAGATATCCAAGAAATGATTTTTCATGTAGAGTATATAAAGAGCATGAAACAACTCCAATTTTTGATGAAAATATAAATCTTGAGAGACTATATAAAAATAGTGATATTACTTATGATGTGCATTTTAATTATTTAAAAGATTTATTTGAAAATAACAATTGCAAAGTAGAGTTTAATACTCAAACAAATGCATTAATAAATTTTGGAATAATCGAACTACTTGATATTTTACGTAAAAATAGTGATGAAAACACATATTTAAAAGAGACTCAAAAAATAAAAATGTTGTTAGAACCAACAGGAATGGGAGATAGATTTAAGATACTACTTATAGAAAAGTAGTATTTTAAGACTCATTTTCTTCTAATTGCTTATACTCTTCATCAGTAAAAATTCTAGATTTTGTAATAAACTGATATCCATAATCTATTTCTAAAGAGAATGAATTACCAAATGCAGCACTCTCTTCTTTTACATCAACTGTAATTTCAGAGTGTCTAAAGTATTCAAATTGGTCTTTATCAATAAAGAATTCACAACCACAAATTTCACCTAATTTTACATTTCTACTAGGTACATAAAAATCATCTTTTTCATAACACATTGGAGCAGTACCATCACAACAACCACCACTTTGATTAAAAACAAGTTCACCATGTTTTTGTTTTAACATTTCTACAACTTCTTTTGCTTTTTGTGTTACTTTTACTCTTTTTACTTCCATTTCTTAGCCTTTTTATTGATAAACAAAGAAGAAGAGTTCTTCTTTGTTTAAATATAGATTATCTATTAAAAGAAACCTAAAGCTTTTGTATCATATGAAGTTAAAATATTTTTATTTTGTCTATAAGAGTTTAACATCATCATATGAGTTTCTCTACCAATTCCTGATTTTTTATATCCACCAAATGATGCATGTGAAGGATAAATATGGTAACAATTCACCCATACTCTACCAGCTTCAATAGCTCTACTTACTTTATGTAATTGGTGTGCATTTCTTGACCATAAACCAGAACCTAGTCCATAAACTGTATCATTTGCAATTGCAATTGCTTCTTCTTCATCTTTAAAAGTTGTTACTGCAAGAACAGGTCCAAAAATCTCTTCTTGGAAGATTCTCATTTTGTTGTTACCTTTAAAGATAGTTGGTTTGATATAGTTACCTTTAGGGAAAGTTCCACTTGTATACTCTTCTCCACCAATTAGGCACTCAGCACCTTCTTCTTTACCAATTTTGATATATTCTAAAATTTTCTCTTTTTGGTTAACAGATGCTTGTGCACCCATCATATTTGATTCATCAAGTGGATTATCTTGAGTAATTTTCGCAACTCTTTCTAATACTCTTTTCATAAATGGTTCATAAATAGACTCTTGGATTAATGCTCTTGATGGACAAGTACAAACTTCACCAGAGTTAAATGCAAATAGAACTAAACCTTCAATTGCTTTATCAAAGAATTCATCATCAGCATCCATAATTGATTCAAAGAAGATATTTGGAGATTTACCACCAAGTTCAAGTGTTGAAGGAATAATATTTTCAGTTGCATATTTCATAATTAATTGACCAGTTGTTGTTTCACCTGTAAATGCTACTTTTTTTACATCTGGATGAGTTGATAATGCTTTACCAATTTTTCCCCCTGCACCATTAATAACATTAATAGTACCTTTTGGTAATACATCTTGAATTGTTTCCATTAAAAGTAAAATTGACATAGGAGTAGCACTTGCTGGTTTCATTACAATACAATTTCCAGCTGCTAAGGCAGGAGCTAATTTCCAAGCTGCCATTAATAAAGGGAAATTCCAAGGAATAATTTGTGCAACAACACCATAAGGTTCTTTAATTTCTTGAGAAACTGTATTTTCATCTAAATCAGCAACAGTTCCAGCTTCACCTCTAATTACAGAAGCGAAATATCTAAAGTGATCAACTACTAGAGGTAAATCAGCATTTAAAGTCTCTCTAACTGTTTTACCATTATCTAAAGTTTCTGCAACTGCAAGAGCTTCTAAATTTGCTTCAATTGCATCTGCAACTTTATTTAACATTTTACTTCTTTCTACAACAGAAGTATGTTTATATGAATCAAATGCTTTTTGTGCAGCCGCCACTGCTAAATTAACATCTTCTTCATTTGATCTAGGAATCATAGTTAATGGTTCACCATCAACAGGCGAAAGATTTTCAAAGTATTCTCCACTTTTTGGAGCAATCCATTCTCCCCCAATAAAATTTTCATATTGTTTCTTAAATGTCGGTCTTGAATGTATCATTTTGTTTATCCTTTTTATTTTGATTTACATTAAGAATTTTACACGAGAAATATAGCGTGAGTTTAGCAATAAAATAGCGTGAAAATAGCGAAGAGTCAAAGCCGATTTTATGGACACTGCATCAATATAGAATTATAACTTTTTAATAATTTTCTTTTTTTTATGCTAAAATCTTGGTATGAAAACATACAATTATAGTATTGATAATCAAAATATCGAACAAATAATAAATTTTAATAACTTAAAAAATGAAAAAAATATTCTTATTCAGATTTTTTGTGGTGAATCACAAAATAAATTTACTTCTATTTTAAAAACTTTGACAACAAATCTTCCTCAAGCTATTTGCATTGGTTCTACAACAGATGGAGAAATTCATGAATCATATGTAACAACTTTTAATACAATTGTTTCTATATCTATTTTTAAAGATACAAATATTAATTATACATATGTAGAAGATGGAAACTCTTTTGAAAATGGACAGAAAATTGCAAAAGATTTGATAACAGATAAAACAAAACTTCTAATTTTGTTCACAGATGGAATAAAAACAAATGGTGAAGAGTTTTTAAAAGGTGTTGAAAGTATAAATAATAATACAATCATTTGTGGTGGAATGGCTGGAGATAATAGTGAATTTAAGCAAACATATATTTCAAGCCAAAATAAAATCATAAAATTTGGTGCAGTTGCAGTTTCACTTGATTCAGATATTTTAAAAGTTTTTAATGATTATAGATTTAACTGGATTCCAATTGGAATTGAACATACTATTGATGAAGTAAAAGAAAATAGAGTTTATAGTATTTCAAATATGAATCCTACAAGATTTTATGCAAAATATTTAGGTGAAGATGTGGCAAAACATCTACCCTCAACAGGAATTGAGTTTCCATTAATTATAAAAAACAAATCTCTTACTACTGCAAGAGCCGTTGTCAAAAAACATTTAGATGGAACACTAAGTTTTACAGGTAATTTTAAAAAAGGTGATATTGTAAAACTAGGTTTTGGTAATGCTGAGACTATAATGCAAGACCCAATAAAGCAAATAAAAAAAGCCCTTGATATTTTAAAACCAGAAACTTTCTTTTTATACTCATGTATGGCAAGAAGAAGATATATGCAAAACTTTATAAAAGCAGAAATTGAACCTTTTAGTAATATTGCACCTACAAGTGGTTTTTTTACTTATGCAGAGTTTTTTCATAATGATGGATACAATGAACTTTTAAATCAATCTTTAACAATTGTAGCACTAAGTGAACATGAAGAAGTTCCTAAAAATATTGAATTAGAACATAGTAACACAAATGGAGAATATGCAAGAACAATAAAAGCCTTAACACACTTAATTGAACAATCAGCAATTGATTATGATTTGCAAACACAAAAACTAAATAAACAAAAAAAATACTCAAATAGTCTACTTGCTTCCCAAAAACAGTTCTTAAGATATGTAGTTCATGAAACAAATACTCCATTATCTGTTATTATGAGTAATATTGAATTGTATGAGATGCAACATGGCAAAAACAACTATATTTCAAATATAGAAGTAGCTATGAAAAATATCTCTTCTATTTATGATGATTTGAGTTTCTTAATTAAAAAAGACCAATTAGTTTATAATAAAATAAAAATAGATTTAGTTGATTATATAAGAAGTCGAATAGACTTTTTCTCTCAAGTTGCTTCACAAGTAAAATCAAATTTTATTGTTACATCAAATTGTGATAGTATGCCAATATTTTTCAATGAAACAAAACTTCAAAGAATTGTAGATAATAATCTAACAAATGCTATCAAATATACATTTGAAAAAGAGGATATTTATATCAATTTAGTACAAGATAAAGATGATTATATTTTTAGTATTTCAACTCATTCAAGTATTATTCAAGACCCTAAAAAGATTTTTGAAGAGTATTATAGAGAAGAGAATACCCAAGAAGGTTTTGGATTGGGACTAAACTTAGTAAAAAGAGTTTGCGAAGAAGAGAATGTACATATTGAGGTAATCTCAAATGAAAATTCAACTTGCTTTACATATACTTTCAAAGGAGGCCAAAAGTGAAAATACTGCTTCTTGAAGATGATATTATGTTAAATAATGCCATCAAACAATATTTAGAATCAGTAGGTCATGCAATGATTTCTACAAGAGATGGAAAGACTTGCTTAGATATTTTAGAGGATAATAAATTTGATTTATTAATATTGGATATAAATGTTCCACATGTAAATGGATTAACAATTTTAGAAGAGCTAAATAGAAAGAAAAAAGTAATTCCTACTATATTTATCTCTGCATTAATTGATATAGAAGATATATCAAAAGCTTTTGATATGGGTTGTTATGATTATTTAAAAAAACCTTTTCATTTAAAAGAGTTACACTTAAGAATAAATAGACTTTTACAAAATAAAGTCGTGCCATTGCAACATAAAAGATTATCTGAAAATTATAGTTTTGATTTAGAAACAACTACTTTGTATTTTAATAATGAACCACATATTTTACCAAAAAGACAACTTTTAATTATCTCTTTATTAGCAAAAAATAGAAGTTTGGTTGTAAATTATGATATGTTTAGAACTTATGCTTATGAAGATGATGATATTGATATAGCCACAATAAGAGCAGAAGTAAATAGAGTAAAAAAAGTTTTAAAAGAGGATTTTATTATAAATGTAAGAGGTGTTGGGTATATGGTCGAAAGACCAAATTAAACAATTTATTACAAATATAATTTGATTTATACTAAAGAATAATTAGATAAAATTTATATACTTTAACAAAGGGTTTTTTATGCAATTAATAATAAATGGTGAAACAAAAGAATTTTCACAAGAGATGTCACTAAAACAAATTATGCAATCTTTAAAAATTGAAGATAAAGTAATGGCTGCTGCTGTTAATATGGAAATTATAAAAAAAGATGATTGGGATAGATTTACTCCAAATGATAAAGATAAATTAGAGTTACTACAATTTGTAGGTGGTGGTTGATTTAAGGCTAGATTTTGAGTAAACAAAAAGGTGATTTAGCTGAGAATAAAGCAGTTTTATTTTTAGAATCAAAAAACTATAAAATTGTTCAAAGAAACTTTTATGCTAAAAAATTAGGTGAGATTGATATCATTTGTAAAAAAGATAATACATATCACTTTATAGAAGTTAAATCAGCAAATGACTATGAAACTGCCATAAATAATATTACAAAAAGCAAATTATCAAAATTAAAAAGAAGTATTAATTACTATTTACAACTTAATAATTTAGATGTTGCTTTTTGTATAGATGCTATTATTGTGATTGATGAAGATATTGAGCATCTAGAAAATATTACTTTTTAAGATACTCATCTAAAGAAGGAAACTCTTCAATATTTTTTGGTTCTATATTTAAAATATCCGCTAAAGATTTTACTCCCATTGAAAGTAAATATTGTAAATTACTATCAAAAGTTGCCTCTTCTATAACAAAAATTTTATCTTTAGGAACTTCAAACATAAATCCTCCATTGGGAATTGGAGTCATTGATAAAGTAACTGTATAATGGTCTTTTACTACACTTTGTTTAGTTGAATACATAAGACCTATATTAAAACCTTCAGTTGTAAAACCTTTTATCAAAACAACTAAAACTTTTTTCTCACCTGATTTTGATGTATTAAAAATATTTACCAACTCTTTTATAGTTTGATATCCAGGAATTTTAGAGTAAAGTTTTTGAATAAAGTTACCTAACCTTGTCTCAACAAATATTCCTACAACATATGCAATTAGTGCTAAAATAACTACTCCAAAGATTGTCCATAAAAAAGGATGATGTAAAGGATTAATTCCTATAAATTCAAACATTGCTTTAGTAAGAGCATTTATATTATCATATATCCAAAGAATTATTAGAGTAATAGCAACAATCGGTGCTAACCAAAAAAGTCCTTTTAATATAACTGTAAAGATGTGATTTTTTCCATGACCAAAATAGCTTTTAATATTATCAAACATTCCTCTTCCTTTATTCATTTATAACTGATTATAACAAATAAAAGTGAAGAGTGAATAAAAGATAAGTAATAAAAAAGTAGTTAGAAATTCTAACTACTCTTAATAAGTGAAGGAGTACTGATTTTAAGTACAGTAAAATTATAACTACTAAACATAGCATAACAGTAGCACTAAAAAAAATTTACCAGTTTTTTATATATATTTAAATATAATATTAAAATTTTAGGAGATATTTTGTACTCTAAAGAATTAAATTCCATAAAAAAATCAAACAGATTAAGAACACGAGAGATTTTTGATGATTCTCTTATTGACTTAGCTTCAAATGACTACTTAGGCCTTACAACAAATAAACAACTTTTTGAAGATGCTTATAAAAGAGTATTACAAGAAAATTATACAGGACCTAAATCTTCACAACTTGTAAATGGATATAACTCTATTCACAAAGAGTTTGAAGAACTTTTATGTAAAGCAAATAAATTTGAAGATGCAATAACTGTTGGTTCTGGTTTTTTAGCAAATATATCAATGATTGAAGCCTTAGTTAGAAAAGGTGATAGACTATTTATTGATGAAGATTATCATGCAAGTGGAATACTTGCAACAAAACTTCTTGAAAAAAATCAAATTATATTTTTTAAACATAATAGTATTGAAGATTTAAAAAGTAAATATAAAGAGTTTGCTGCAAATAAAAGAAATATTATTGCGATTGAAGGTGTTTATTCAATGCAAGGGGATTTAGCAAACAAAGAGATATTTGATTTTGCAGATGAAACTAATTCACTTTTGATTGTTGATGAAGCACATTCAAGTGGAGTTTTAGGCGATAATTTACTTGGGATATTTGATTTTTATAAAATAAAACCAAAACAAAACCACATAAAAATGGGAACTTTAGGAAAAGCATATGGAAGTTATGGGGCTTATATTCTAGCTAGTTCACATATAATTGAGTACTTACAAAACAGAGCCAAAGCAATAATTTATACAACTGCTCCATCTTTATTTGATATCTCTTTAGCTTTACAATCTTTAAAATATATTTTAGCAAATCAAGAACTTATAAAATCTAAGATTTCTAAAAACTTAAATATTGTAAAAGATATCTTAGATATTGATTCAAATAGCCTAATCATTCCAATAAATATTGGTGATAACAAAAAAGTTGTTGAACTTCAATCAAAATTGAAAGAAAAAGGCTTTTTAGTAGGTGCAATTAGACAACCAACAGTAAGTAGTGCAATTATTAGATTAATTGCAAAAATAGATATTAAAGAGAAAGATTTAATAGAAGTTTGCCAATTTTTAAAGGAAAATAGATGAATAAATTATTTTTATTAGCAATATTTGCAGTTGTATCTTATGCAAATGATACTATCGTCCAACCAAAAAAATGTGAAATTATTAAACTATCAAATTTTACAACATTAGTTTCTTGCGACAAACTTGATTATATAGTTCAAACAAAAGAATCAAGAAGAGATGATGAAGATAATATGAAAAAAATCACAGTATTATCAGAAAAAGAAAACAAAATAATTATAAATAAGTGAGGATAGATGAAAGAATTAATAAATGGTAATAAAAGATTCAGAGAAAAAAAATTCCCTCTTTTAAAAGAGAATGTTGAAAAATTAGTAAAAGAGGGACAAAGACCTGAAGTATTATTTATTGGTTGTTCTGATAGTAGAGTAACTCCTGATATAATGCTTGATATTAATCCAGGAGATATGTTCATCTTAAGAAATGTTGGAAATTTTGTTCCTCCTTTTAAATGTGACGAAGACTATCATGGAAGTGCTGCTGCAATTGAGTATGCAGTTTCAGTACTAAATGTAAAACATATTATTGTTTGTGGGCATTCACATTGTGGAGCTTGTCAAAGTTTATATATTGATATTCCATTAGAAGAGCAAAAAGTTGTTCATGTAAAAAAATGGTTAGAGTTGGGTTATGAAGCTAAAAAGAAAACTCTAAGTATCATAAAAGATAAAAATGACAAAGAGAAACTTTATAGACTTACAGAGAAAATATCTGTAACTTACCAACTAAAAAATCTATTAACTTATCCTGACGTAAAAAGAAGATTAGAAGATGGAAGTTTACAAATTCATGGATGGTATTATAAACTAGAAGATGGTACTATTGAGTGTTATGACCAAGAACAAGAAAAATTTAAACTATTAGAAGAGTGTGAAGATGGAAAATGAGATAAGAAAAATCCCTAAAAAAACAAAAATATTAATAGCTGTTTTAATAGTTTTGATTGCAATAATTTTTGCAGTACTTACTTATTTAAAAGACTTAAGAATGGAAGAGATACTAAATTCTTTAGGATATAAAAATGTTGAAAGTATTCAAGTTATAAATAAGATGAGTGTTGAAAATAAAGAGACAAGAAAAAAAGGAACTTTATATAAAGTTCTATTTGATAATAAAGATACAAATGAAGAGTGTATTGGCTTTGTACATAAAGATTCAGAAGGTCAATACTATGATGATTTTGATTGTAAGAAAAGTGAGTAGAAATGAGCGTATTAGAAAAACTTAAAAATAATGAAAGATTAGAATTTGAAGATGCAGTAAAACTGTATGATTTAGAACTTTTTGAACTTGCAGAGTATGCAAATAAAATTAGAGAAGAGAAACACGGTAAAAAAACATATTTTAATATCAATAGACACATAAACCCAACAAATGTATGTAAAGATGTATGTCAATTCTGTGCATATAGTGCAAGTAGAAAAAATCCAAATCAATATACAATGACACATGAAGAGATATTAGATGTTGTTGAGCACTCAACGCTAAATGGTATAAAAGAGGTTCATATTGTATCTGCACATAATCCAAATACTGGATTACAATGGTACCTAGATGTATTTAAAAAAATAAAAGATAAATATCCTTCAATACATGTAAAAGCACTAACAGCAGCAGAAGTTCACTTCTTAGCAACTGAGTATAATTTATCACATGAAGAGATTATAAATAAAATGTTAGAGCATGGTGTTGATTCTATGCCAGGTGGTGGTGCAGAGATTTTTGATGAAAAAGTTAGAAAAAGAATCTGTGGTGGAAAAGTTACTTCTCAACAGTGGCTTGATATTCATAGACTTTGGCATAAAAATGGAAAAATGAGTAATGCAACTATGTTATTTGGACATATAGAATCTAGAGAAAATAGAATTGACCATATGCTAAGACTTAGAAAACTTCAAGATGAAACAGGTGGTTTTAATGCATTTATTCCATTAGTTTTTCAAACAAAAAATAACTATTTAAAAGTAAAACAACCTATCACTGGTCAAGAAATTTTAAAAACATATGCAATTGCAAGAATTTTACTTGATAATATCGCTAATATAAAAGCTTATTGGGCAACATCTACAATTAAATTAGCTTTAGTAGCTCAAGAGTTTGGAGCAAATGATTTAGATGGTACAATTGAAAAAGAAGCTATTCAAAGTGCAGCAGGTGCAGCAAGTGCGCATGGTGTACAAGTACAACAGTTTGTAGATTATATTAAAAATACTGGATTTACACCTGTTGAAAGAGACTCAATATACAACGAACTAAAAGTTTGGTAATTTTAAACTAGAAGTTAACTTCTAGTTTAAATATCAAATACTTCTAAAACAATATTCTATTTTGGTTGATGAAACTGTAAAATAAAATCTATTTGAATTCCAGCTTCTGTATTTGTAAATGTTAGAGGATATGAAATATGAATTGAATATAATTCATTATTTAATCTATCAATAATGTCAAAGAATACTTTTGGATCTTTAACTGTAAGACTAACAGCATAATTAAAAGTAACTACATCTGATTTGAAACTAGATTTGAAATTAATCTTTGTATCTTTAGGAAAAAGAGTTTGTAGTTGTTCTGTTACTCTAATTATTGGAATAAACTCATCTGTAATATAAGTCTCTTTATATATTTTCATCTTAGTTTCTGCTTGTTTAGCTCCACTATTTTCTATTACACCATGATAAACAACATCTTTTTTATCTTCAAATTCAACTTTAGAGTCCTTATAAAACTTAAGAAGTTGAGGCTGCATTGTTTTTATATAAATATCATCACTTAAAAAATCTGCATTTATTGTTGAAGTATCTCTTGTAATTTCTAATTGTTTTAAAACCACATCAAATGGAATAGTATCAAATATATCTTTTACTCTATTTTTGATTATTAAATTTCTTTCAACATGATTTGGAAGAGAGAACTGTTTTTGTACAACTACTTCTTTTTGCTCTTTTATAGTTTTATTCTCTTTTATTAAATCATTTAAAGGAATAGTTAAATATCCAACCAAAGCAACAATTACAATAGATAAAAATGTTAATAAAACTTTTGTTTTATTTTTACTTTTTTTCTTTCTTGCAATAATAAAACTTTTGTGTTGTCTTTTATCTTTTACTAATTCAAATAGCTCTTCTTCTATTGAAATTGGATGATAAAATACATCTAACATCAACTCATTTTTTATCTCAACAATTTGCTCTTCATTTAATTGTTTTACTGTATATAAAAATCTAACCTCTTCAATAAAAACATCATTTGTTGTTTTGTAAAATTCATTAATAACACTATTTATAGTATCAGTAACTTCAAAAAAATGTAACTCATCAAATAATCTTTGACCAATTACATCATTATCATAAAACTTTGTATTTTTAACACTCTCAAAAGTAGTAAAAGTTACAACTTTTGCATATTGTATTTGTCCTTTTGCATTTAGAACAACAATATATCCTTTATTGTTAAAAAATAGCACTATTAATGAATTTGTATAAGGATTCTTTTCTATGAAAGAATTAAGAATATGAAAAGTTGAATAAATATAATCTATTCCAGTAGCTTCAAAATAATGTCTAGTTTCAAATAATTTACTTTTTGATATAGCAATATCATACTCATTATTTAAATTTGCAGTAGCATAATCTTTTAATCTTTTTGATAGATTTCTTTTTACAAGTTTTGTATCATCACTCATTAATAAAGTAGAAATATATGTTTTATCAATCTCTTTTTGGGATGCATTTATTTTATGAACTGCATCTCTTGGTAAGATCTCATCTTTTGATATAAATACCGATTGACTAGATTCATTAATTTGACCATTTTCCAATTTCTTATAGTCTAATTTTAAAGAATTGTTATTTTTAATAGCCCCAATATATAAAGAGTGATTACCAAACATTAATTTTTCCCTACTTTATGGCATTAATTAGCATTTTTTCTCTAATTAAAGCTTTTGCTTCTTCCATTTCTAAGTCTTTTATGTCAAATGGTTCTTGAATAAAAAACTCTAAAGTTCCAAAAGGTTTTGGCACAACAAATTTATCCCATGATTTCATTTGCCAATATTTTGTTGGCTTACAGTTAAATACTGCAATTTTACAATTACTCTTTTTGGCAATTGCTATAATTCCATCTGCAACAGAAAATCTAGGACCCCTTGGACCATCTGGTGTAATAGCAACATCATTTTTTGCTTTTAACTCTTTTATTGTACTAATTAATGCTTTAGCACCACCTTTTGAAGATGAACCTCTAATAGAACCTATACCTAAATACTCAACAGTTCTAGTAATAGCTTCGCCATCTTTATGTTGACTAATTATCGCTTTTACTAATGAAGTTGGCCTTAGCTTTTGATAATTAAAAGGTTGCATTAATAGTTCACCATGCCAAAAAGCCACAATAATTGGCTCATTGGGGTCAATTTTTGCATGGTGATAAACTTTTTTATTTGTTAAATAAATAAATCTAACTATTAATTGCATAATAAAAGGTATTAATTTAATTGAAACAAAAGTCTTAATTCTTTTTTTCATTGTTATTCTACTATTTCACCTTTTAATGCAGTTCTAGTAACATCTGTAACTTTTACATTTACAAATTTACCAAGAACATCATCACTTCCTTTTGCAAATACTTGTAAGTAGTTATCAGTATAACCTGAAACTTCTCCATTTGGTTTTAAACTCTCTACTAAAATATTTACAGTCGATCCAATCAGTTTTGGCATACACTCTTCTAAATATCTTTTGTGAAGTTCTATTAAACCTGTAAGTCTTGCACTTCCTATTTCATCATCAATCTCTAAATCTTTTAGATTTAAAGCTTCTGTTTCAGGTCTGGGAGAGTATTTAAAGTTGAAAATTTGATCAAATTTTACTTGATTTACAACATCTAAAGTATCTTCAAAATCCTCTTGTGTTTCACCAGGGAAAGCTACAATAATATCAGTAGTAATTCTTAAATTAGGAACTAAATCTCTTAGTTTTTTTGCTCTATTTAAAAACCACTCTTTTGTATATCCTCTTTTCATAGCTCTTAAAATCTCAGTTGAACCACTTTGTAATGGCATATGAATACATTTTGAAATTTTTGGATTTTTAGCGAACTCTTCAATAAATTCATCATCCATATGTAAAGGATGAGGAGAAGTAAATCTGATTCTTTCTAGTCCATCAATTTTTGAAACATCTTGTAAAAGTTTAGTAAATGTATATTTTGGTCGTTTATCACTAAATCTTCTTCCATATGAGTTTACATTTTGCCCTAAAAGCATAACTTCCACTGCACCATCTTCAACTGCTTTTTTAACTTGTTCTACAATCATTTCAGGAGGAATAGATATCTCTTCTCCCCTTGTATTAGGAACAATACAGTAAGTACATTTTTTATCACAACCAATAGAGATATTTACACTTGCTCTATATTTGTTTGTTTTTGCAGGTGCAAATTCATAAGTTGACTCATCATTATCAATTGATATTTCAACTGCACCTTTTACATCTACTACATCTTTTATTTTAGAGATATTTCTAGCACCAACTACAAAATCTACATAAGGAGCTCTTTTAATAATATCTTTTCCTAGATGACTTGCAGTACAACCACATACTCCAATTTTTGCACCATCTTTTTTCTTGATATTAAATTGCCCTATTTCAGAAAATAGTTTTTGAACTGGTTTTTCTCTTACAGAACATGTATTTATAATAATTAAATCTGCATCTTCCATATTATCAGTAGTATCGTAATCTTTGTATTTTTTTAGTTCTGCAGCGATATGTTGACTGTCAGTATCGTTCATCTGACAGCCAAGAGTTTGAATAAATAATTTTTTAGATTCTTCTTTACCCATATATTTACCTACTTAATTAAAAGTGCATGTACCTCATACATATACTCATCATCAGCTAAACCATATTTTACTTCTCTAAAGTATACGTTAAATCCCTCTTCTTCTAAAGCATCAACTAATGCCATCATATCTTTATGAGAATTATCTCTATCAAAATAGAAGATTTTTTCACCAGTTTTTAATAACTCTTCTTTAATTTTTTCTAATTGCACTTTTTTTGGTTTTTCATTTAACTCATTTCTTGCAAATAATAATTCCATATACCTAAACCTTTTTGTCATTTAAATTAGCTATATATTCTAGCTTAAAATGGCTTTAATTTGTATAAAAGAACTTTTAGATATAATATGAGTCTAACAATAACATTGGAAATCAAAAAAATACATTTCAATGTCAACAAATAAAGGGTTTTAATGGATAAAATTATTGATATTTTAGACTCAATTGCTTATGAGAAAGGTCTAAAAATTGAAGACGTGGAGCAAGCGTTAAAAGAGGCGTTAATAAAAACAGCTGAAAAAATGGTAGATCCAACATTAAATTTCGATGCACATATAGACAGAGAAAATAAAAAACTTGAACTATTTCAAAAATTAGAAGTAGTTGAAAATGATGATGAAAGATTATCAGGTAACTCTTTAGATGAGTATAATAATTTAATTAACCCTGAAAATTTTATCACAATTGATGAAGCAAAAGATATCGACTCAGATTTAGAAATCGGTGATAGCGTAAACTATGACTTAGAATTTGAAAATATGGGTAGAAATGCAGCAACAATTTTACATAATAATTTTGAATATAAAGTTCAAAGATTCATAGAAGAAAACCTTGTAGCAAAATATAAAAATAAAATAGGAAAAATTGTAAATGGTTCTGTAACTAGAATTGACAGAGCTGAAAATACTTTCATTGAAATTGGCGAAGTAAAAGCAATATTACCTAGAAAAAATAGAATTAAAGGTGAAACTTTTAGAGTTGGTGATAACTTAAAAGCAGTTGTAAAAGCTGTTAAAATTGATAAATCTTTAGGATTAATTATTGAAATTTCAAGAACTTCTCCTAAATTCTTAGAGGCTTTATTAGCACTTGAAGTTCCAGAAATAAAAGATGAAAGAATTATTGTAGAAGCAAGTGCAAGAATTCCAGGAAGTAGAGCAAAAATTGCACTTTCTACAACAGAAGCAAACATTGATCCAATTGGTTCAGTTGTTGGAGTTAAAGGTGTTAGAATTTCATCAGTTAGCAAAGAGTTAAATGGTGAGAGCATAGATTGTGTTGAGTATTCAACTGTACCTGAAATGTTTTTATCAAGAGCACTATCTCCTGCAATTATAACAAGTGTTGTAATTGAAAAAGAGGGAGGTTATGGAAGAAATGCAAAAGCAACTGTAACTATTCCAAGTGATCAAAAATCAAAAGCAATAGGAAAATCTGGTCTAAACATTAGACTTGCTTCTATGTTAACAAAAACAGATATTGAATTAAAAGAAATTGAAGTTAAAAATGCACTTGGTTCAACTTTTGCTTCAGATGAAACTAGTTCAGAAAATCAAGAGAAAACAACAGATACAACAGATTTAGAGGCACTATTTAAATAATGAAAACTTTACATCTATTTGATTCTGTAAAAAAAGAGAAATTACCTTTTGAGCCAATAAAAAATAATGATGTAAAGATATATGTTTGTGGACCTACGGTGTATGATGATGCACACCTAGGTCACGCAAGAAGTGCCATAGCATTTGATTTATTGCACAGAGTTTTAACTGCAAATAATTACAATGTTACAATGACAAAAAACTTTACAGATATTGATGATAAAATCATCAAGAAAATGAATGAAACTAATCAATCTTTAGAAGAGATAACTAACTACTATATTACTTCATATAAAAATGACATGAATGAATTAAATGTCCTAGAAAATACATTAGAACCAAAAGCTACACAAAACCTAGATATTATGATTAATATGATAGAAAATCTTAAAAGTAAAGATATCGCTTATGTAATTAGTGATGGAGTATATTTTGATACATCTAAAGATTCTGAGTATGGAAATATAAGTCATAGAGCAAGTGATGAGAACTCAATTGCAAGAGTTGAATCTAATAGCGAAAAAAGAAATCCTAAAGATTTTGCACTTTGGAAATTTCAAAAAGAGAGTAATGAAGTTGCTTATGATGCCTCATTTGGAAAAGGAAGACCAGGTTGGCATATTGAATGTTCTGCCATGATTGATAAACATCTTGCTTATAAAGATAGTGAATATGCTATTGATATTCATGGTGGTGGTGCAGATTTACTTTTTCCACATCATGAAAATGAAGCAGCACAAACTAGATGTTCATCAAAACAACACCTTGCAAAATATTGGATACACAATGGTTTTGTGAATATTGATGGAGAGAAAATGAGTAAATCTTTAGGTAACTCATTTTTCTTAAAAGATGTATTAAAATCATATAGTGGTGAAGTTATTAGATTTTATCTATTAAGTGCACATTATAGAGCTAATTTTAACTTTAATGAAGAAGATTTACAATCAAGTAAAAGAAGATTAGATAAAGTTTATAGAGTTAAAAAAAGAGTATATGGTGTTGGAAAATCTTCTGTAAATAAAAACTTCAAAGAAGATTTACTAAATGCTTTAAATGATGATTTAAATACATCAATTGCCTTATCATTAATTGATGATATGATAAACAAAGCAAATGAAACACTAAATGCTGAACCAAAAAATAAAAACTTTAAAAAAGAACTTGTAGCAAATTTAGAATTCATCCAAGATGTTTTAGGTATTGCAACAAAAGATGCCTATAAATATTTTCAGTTTGGTATTTCAGATGAACAAATAGCTGAAATAGAAGAACTAATAGAACAAAGAGTTGAAGCTAAAAAAAATAAAGATTTTGAAAAAGCTGATTTGATTAGAGAAGAGTTAAGTAACAAAAATATTTCTATAATGGATACACCAAATGGTGTTGTATGGGAAAAACTATAATTTTTCACTTTTAAATTGACATAAAAAAAGGGAAGAAGTTAAACTTCTTCCCTTTTTTATTACTATCAATACAAATTATTTAATGTGTGCTGCGTCAGTTACATTTTTTGTATCAACAATATATGGAACTAATGCCATATGTCTAGCTCTTTTAATTGCTTTTTCAACCATTTCTTGAGCATTTTTAGAGTTACCTGTAAGTCTTCTAGGCATAATTTTACCTCTTTCACTCATTGATAACTTTAATAAGTCAGTGTTTTTATAATCAATGAAATCAATTTTCATCTCAGTATATTTACAATATTTTTTTCCGTATTTTCTTTTTTCTGCCATTTTTTATCCTTATTTTCTAGAAAGGTATTTCGTCTTCATCAATATCTATTTCAGGTATTTTATGCTCAGGAGCTTGCGCTTGAGTGTTCATACCACCATAATTATTCTTTTGACCATAATCGTTCTGAGGATTTGAAGGTGCATTATATTGGTTTTGTTGTGGTTGAGAATAGCTATTGTTATAACCATTATCCATTCCACCATTACCTTGCATAGATTGTGCATCAGATTTAGTATCTAACATTTTCATAGTATCGACTCTTAATGAGTGTTTACTTCTGTTACTACCATCTTGTGCAGTCCATTGCTCTAATACAAGTCTACCTTCTAATAAAACTTTAGAACCTTTTCTTAAATATTGATTAGCAACTTCTGCAGATCTTCCAAAGATATTAAAATCTAAAAAACATACCTCTTCTTTTTGCTCTCCAGTTGATGTTTTATATCTGTAACTAGTAGCAATTGCAGATTTAGCTATTGCTGCTCCACTTGGTAAATATCTAAGTTCTATATCTCTTGTAAGATTTCCTACCATTACTATTTTATTATACATTATAAAGGTCCTTGTTCAAACTATTATTAGTTAGCTTTTTTAGCTGCCTCATCACTCATTTTTGTCCAAGCTGTAATCTCTTTTTTGCTTTCATATTTAATGAAAATAAATCTTAAGATTTGCTCATTGATTCTGTAATTTCTTTCTAATTCTAAGATAGCATTAGCAGGAGCTTTAAAATAAATTACGAAATAGTAACCTCTTTTATTTTTCTCAATTTCATAAGCTAATTGTCTAGTTCCCATATCATCGAATGATACAACTTCACCACCATTTTTTTCAATGTTAGATTTAACTAACTCAATTTGAGCCTTAGTTTCTTCTTCAGTTAAAGTAGGCTTTAAAATAAACATTGTTTCATAATGTTTTAATTTTGACATTAATTTCTCCTTATAGTGTATGCCGGTATCTTTACATAAATATCAGCAAGGAATTTTTGTAAAGTTCGTGATTTTATCTAAACATAACTGTGAATTTTCTTAGACTTGCCTGTAAAAATAGATTTTGTTTGTTTATTCTTGTAGATTTGATTTCTAACTCTAAATTTAGTAAGAATTCAAACATTTTTTGAAAGATTTCTGGTTTGATTGAGATTGCTAATTTTGTTTTCTTTTCCCAAATATTTTTAGGAGGAACAAAACCTAAAATCTCCTTTGCATTTGGTGCACCAAATGCTCTTGTGTAAGCACTTATCATAAATAGTTGTTGAACAAATGATGTAATTTGATTTAATAAATAAATTTCATTCATTCCTTCTTCTAATAATATTTGTAACTCTTCTGAAATATCATTTCCCATTATTAAGTCATTTAAAAAGTCTTCAAAAGAGACATTTCCTATACCAAAACAATGAGAGTTAACTAAAGAAGTAGTAACTCTTTTATCCACAACTGATAATTTTTTCAAGTCATTAAAACATAAACTCAAATCTTGTCTATGCATAAAGAATAGATGATTTAAAGCAGAAACATCAAACTCTAAACCTATTTTTTTTGCTTCATTTTCTAGTAGTTTTATTGCTTCATTTGTAAAAGGTGCAAACATTCTAACACTAACTGAATTTGTTTTTGTAGTAAAATATCCACCCATTGCCTTAAAATCAGCATCATTCATACAAGAAAATATAATAGTAGAATCAGGATTGATATTACAAGCATGAATTAATTCAGTAACTTCAGTTTTAGGAAGTTTTTTCTCTGTTTTTACAATTATTAAATTATTTGAAGAGAATAAAGAAGATTGCAATAATTGGTCTTTGATATACTTAAAATTATAATCATCATAATAGATTCTTTGAATATCTTCTTTTGTTGCAATACTATTTGCAACTAAGTTAGTATAGTAATCTATAAGGAAAGTTGATTGCCCATAAAACATATACGCATCAAACTTTTTGTTTTGGTTTAATAAGTTATCAAATTCTTTTTTATACATTTAGATATAATACTTAATCTTAAGTTATTTTTTAATAAAATGAATTAAATTTCACAATAATAAATTAAAGGTTAGGTCTTGTATGAAGTAAAAATACCTATATTAGGTTTTGATAATATAAATAAAATGAATATAAAACAATTAGATGATGATTTTTTTATACTTGAACTTGATAAAAATGATGATACAAATATGTATCTTCTATCTTCAAACTCTATTAAAAGCTTTGACATTGATGTTGATGATGAACATTTAAATAAACTTCAAATTGATGATAAAACAAAAATTTCTATATACTACTCAGTAGTTATAAATAGTCCTATTTCAAATTCAGTAGTAAATTTAGGTGCCCCAATTATCGTAAATGAAGATAAAAAGATAATGGGACAATGTATTATTAATTCAGGTTACTTATTTGGTACACTTGAAGAGATTAGTACTTTATAGTAGCAATAATTTGTTTTGTTACTATATCTGATGATTTTATAATAACTTTTAACTTCGCATATAAAATTTGCCCTTTAAAGTTTTCTAGAACTACTTTCATTCCAGGAATTTTATGATAAACCTTTGCAATACCTCTTTGTTCATCTATAACTTCAGCTTTTAATTCAATTCCAATATTATTTAAAGCCCATCTTGCATATTTTCTATCTTCAAAATCCCAAACAACTTGATCAATTTTTCTTTCTTGTACAGAGATATACTCACATATATCATCTATATTTTCAGGTGTTTTTGATGATTTTAGCATTCTATGTAAAACTAAATCAGAATATCTTCTAATTGGACTTGTAAAATGTGAGTATGAACTAAAGCCCAAACCAAAGTGCCCTAAATTTTTAGATGAATATTTTGCTTGTGTTTGAGAATGAATAATTAACTCATCAATCTCTTTTGCTAATGTACTTAGTTTTGCTTTTTCTTGAATATGAGTAATTGTATCATGTACATCTGATTGTAGTTTTACTTTTACCCCTAGCATATTTACTTCATCAACTAGTTTTGATATTGCTTTAAATGGTGGTTCTTCATGGATTCTATAAATACCTACACTATTTACTTTTTTACTTGCTTCAATATTTGCTAATAACATACACTCTTCAACTAATTGGTGAGATGCTGTTGATTGCTCCTCTTCTATTCCTTCAATTTCATTTTTATGATTAAGTTTTAGACGCAATTCACTCGTTCTAAAATCATAACCTTTTTTCAATCTATTACTTCTATATTTTTTAGTTACTTCATACAGCTTTTCAATTGAGTCAAACATCTGCTTTTCTAAACTAGTAAAAGTATCATATTTATTTTGTAAAACTCTATCAATTCTTCCATAAGAGAATTTTCTTTTTGATTCAATAATAGCTTCATATAATTTTGATTTTTTAATACTATGATTTTCTATATCTAAATGCATTTCAAAAACATAAGCATATCTTTTTTCATTTTCACGTAAAGAGCACATATCTTCACTTAACTTTCTAGGAAGCATAGGCAATACTTTTGAAGGAAGATATAATGATGTTGATTTTAAATATGCTATTTTATCTAACTCTGAATTTTCTTTAACAAAATAAGATACATCAGCAATTGCAACATATAAAATCTCTTTTTTATCATCATAATATATTGCATCATCATGGTCTTTTGCACTTGCTGGGTCAATTGTACAAAAATTTAGATGTGTTAAATCAACTCTTTTATTTGTATCATTCATTTTAGCATCAACTTCAACTTCTTTTTCAAGTCTAATTAACTCTTTATATAGATATAAACTTATAAATTCATCTATATTTGCATCTGCTAAATTTCCAACTTTTTTTATTAACTCTAAATTATTTGAATCAATAATCAATACATCATTATCTTCCAAACTATCTTTTATTTTAAAATTTAATTCAATATTTTCTTTTACTGTAAATAAGTTGTTCTGTTTTGCATATACCAATAACTCTTTTTTTGTATCATTAAATACTTCAACTATTTTTGCTTTTATTTTACTTCTTGGATTAAAAACTCTTTTTGCTATAACAAAATCACCATCATATGCTCCATTTAAATGTTCAAACTCCAATTTTAAACTTTTATGTTCATTTGACAAATCAGTTAATAAAGCATATTTTTTTTCAAAACTTAAAGTCCCTACTTTAAACTTTGAATTTATTTCATAGTGATTATCAACTTTAAAAATCACCTCTTGTTTTAATAATTTATCCACTAAAGCAATCTCTTGTTTTGAAAAATTCTCTTCTTTTTTTATAATTTTTTCAAATAGTTTTTTATACAAAATAGTTCCTTGATATTGTTATTTTATAATATTATCCAAATTCTATTTAAGTCTTTTAATCATAATAATAACAAAAAATAAACTATTTGGGGCTATTACTTAAATTTTAGAAACATTAGAGTATAATTGCCAAAAAATAAATAATAGAGGGAAAATAATGGCATTAAATGTTTACTATGATAAAGATTGTAATATTGATTTAATTAAATCTAAAAAAGTTGCAATGATTGGATTTGGTTCTCAAGGTCATGCACACGCTGAAAACTTAAGAGATTCTGGAGTTGAAGTAGTTGTTGGATTAAGACAAGGTGGTTCATCTTGGAAAAAAGCTGAAGCTAAAGGTTTTGAAGTAAAAACTATTGCTGATGCTACTAAAGATGCTGACATTGTTATGATTTTATTACCAGATGAAAATCAAGCATCAATTTATAAAGATGAAATCGAAGCTAACTTAAAAGATGGTGCAACTATTGCATTTGGACACGGTTTCAACATTCACTATGGAAGAATTGCTCCAGCAAAAAATATTAACGTTATGATGGTTGCTCCAAAAGCTCCAGGACATACTGTAAGAAGTGAATTCCAAAGAGGTGGAGGTATTCCAGATTTAATCGCAGTTGAGCAAGATCCATCAGGAAATACTAAAGAAGTAGCACTTTCTTATGCATCAGCAATTGGTGGAGGAAGAACTGGTATTATTGAAACTACATTTAAAGATGAAACTGAAACTGACTTATTTGGTGAGCAAGCAGTTCTTTGTGGTGGGGTTTCTGCATTAGTTCAAGCTGGATTTGAAACATTAACTGAAGCTGGTTATCCAGCAGAAATGGCATACTTCGAATGTTTACACGAATTAAAATTAATCGTTGATTTAATGTTTGAAGGTGGAGTTCATGATATGAGATACTCTATTTCAAATACTGCTGAATATGGTGATATGGTTTCAGGACCAAGAGTTATTAATGAAGAGTCTAAAAAAGCTATGAGAGAAATCTTAAAAGAGATCCAAAATGGAGTATTCGCTAAAGATTTCATCTTAGAAGGTCAAGCTGGTTATCCAAGAATGACAGCTGAAAGAAATAACTTATTTAATCATCCACTAGAAGTAACTGGTAGAAGATTAAGAGATATGATGCCTTGGATTAAAGCAAATAAACTAGTTGACGAAGATAAAAACTAAAAAAACAAGGCTCTGCCTTGTTTTTTATTTGAATTAATATATGGCAAAAAGAAAAACAACAACAAAAACTAACAGACCAAAACATAAGACTCAAAAAAAGACTCCTAAAAGCAATAACCAAAAATTAAAAGTAATAAATCTTGTTTTAATTATTTTAATACTTACATTAGTAATATCAATATTAAGCTACTTTTTCTTATTAGATGAACCAAAAAAGAATACACCAACAAAAAATGCTGCTTCTATACATAAAAAAGAGCAAGTCATTAAAAAAGATTTAGATTTAAATAACTATGCAAATGAGAAACTAAATAAATATTTTAAAAACGAAATAAAAGACGATAATGTTAAATATGAAGAGTATACAGAAGAGTTTGAAAAAGAGTATATTCACAAAGATAAACAAGAAGAAAAAAAACAAGAGATAAAACCAAAACAAAAAGATGAAGTATCAGTATTTCCTAAAAAAGAAGATACAAAACCAAAATTAGCGATAATAATTGATGATGTAACACTTCAAAGACAAGTAAACACAATCCAAAATATTGGATATAAAATCACAATGTCTTTTTTACCTCCTACAAAACAACATCCTGATTCTGCAAAAATTGCACAAAATTTACCATTTTACATGATTCATTTTCCTATGCAAGCACAATCATTTAAATTTGAAGAGAGAGATACTTTACACGTAGGTGACTCATACAAAAGAATTGAAACTAAAGTTGCTAATTTAAGAAAACTTTATCCAAATGCAACCTTTACAAATAATCATACTGGAAGTAAATTCACTTCAAATGATAAAAGTATGGATTATCTATTTAAAGCACTTAAAGAGTATAACTTTTTATTTGTAGATAGTAGAACAACAGCTAAAACAGTAGCTAAAAAATATAGTAAGAAATATAATATGCCTTATATCTCTAGAAATATATTTTTAGATAATAAACAAGAGTTTAACTATATTCAAAACCAATTAAAAAAAGCTATAAATATTGCAAAAAAGAGTGGTTATGCCATTGCAATTGGTCACCCTCATAGTATGACATTAAAAGTTTTAAAAGAGTCAAAACCTCTATTAAAAGATTTAAACCTTGTTTATATAAAAGAACTTCCTATTTCAGTTAAACCTTGATATAATAATTTAAAAAATTATTTATCGAGGTTTTATGACAAAAAACATAGACTTTAAAATCAATGAATTTAAAGACTTAAATAAATATCCCAAAGAGTTGTTTTATAGAGGGAATATTGAACTACTAAAGAAACAAAAAGTCTCAATAGTTGGAACAAGAAAACCAATATCTTATACAAAAAATCTAACTTATACTATCTCTTCTTTACTTTCTTCAAGGGATATATGTATTGTAAGTGGTGGAGCAATGGGAGTTGATGCTATTGCTCATCAAGGAGCAAAACCAAATAACACGATTTGTGTATTAGCAAATGGATTAAATATTAGATATCCAAAAGTAAATAAAAATCTATTAGAATCAATAGAATCACAAGGATTATTACTAAGCTCATATAAAGATGATACTCTAGCAACTAGATACTCTTTTGTATTAAGAAATGAGTTAGTTGTAGCACTAAGTGATATATTAATTATTATGCAAGCTGATGAGAACTCTGGAAGTATAAGAAGTTTAGAATATGCATTAAAAATGAATAAAAAAATCTATACTATTGCACATAGAATGGAAGATAACAAAGGATTAATACCATATATAAAAAAAGGTTTAATTGAAGTTATTTATGATGTAAATGAGTTTGTAAATAGTATAAAAGATAAAGATGAGATAATTGAAAATGATGAAATATTAGATTATTTGAAAACAAATCCAACTTATGAAGATGCCATATCCAAATATCAAGATAAGATATTTGAATATGAATTAAATTCTATTTTTAAAGTAGAAAATGGTATTTGTAAAGTTATTTATTAGATACTATTTTCAATACTAGATATCCAATAATACCAGATAAAAAAGAACCTAATAATATTGCTAATTTATCTGTATATGCAAATAATGTATCATCTACGAATGCAAGAGAATCTACAAATAAACTCATGGTAAATCCAATACCTGTAAGTATTGCAACTCCATATAGTTGCCTAAAGTTTGTACCTTCAGGCAAACTTGCAAGTTTTAATTTTATTGCAATAAAAGAAAAACCAAATACACCTAATTGTTTTCCTAAAAATAGTCCTAACATAATCCCTAATGGTACATTTGTAGCAAGTTGATTTAATGAGATACTTCTTAAATCTACTCCTGCATTTACAAATGCAAAAAGAGGTAAAATTAAAAATACAACCCAATAGTGTAAAGAGTGTTCCATATCTTTTAACATAGAAAATTTTGAACCATCTTTTCTTTTTGAATATAAAGGAATAGTAAAAGCAAGAGCAACTCCAGCAAGTGTAGCATGAACTCCTGATTTTAAAACACTCACCCATAAAATTACACCCAAAATAATATATGCCGCTGGTTTTATCACTTTAAATCTATTTAATAAAATAAGACCAATTAATGATGCTCCTGCAAAAATAATAGAAGTTACAGATAAATCATTAGTATAAAACAAAGCAATAATAACAATAGCACCTAAGTCATCAATAATAGCTAATGCCATTAAAAATATTTTTAAAGATACTGGAATTCTACTTCCAAGAAGTGATAAGATTCCTAATGCAAATGCAATATCAGTTGCAGTTGGTATTGCCCAACCTTTCATTGCAACTTCATCACCAATGTTAAAATAAACGTATACTAACGCAGGAATTGCCATACCACCAACAGCAGCAATTGCAGGTAAAGTTATCTGTTTTACACTTGATAAATGGCCTTCTAAAATCTCTCTTTTTACTTCAAGTCCAATTAAAAAGAAAAATATTGCCATTAGTCCATCATTTATCCATAATAAAAGTGGCTTTGCAATATTTAATGCTCCAAATCTAACTTCAACTGGTGTATGCAAAAATGCATCATAAATTGTAGAAAAATCTGTATTTTTTAATATTAAAGCTATTATAGTTACAAAAATTAGAACTATTCCAGCACTTGATTCTTTTTTAATAAAATCTTCTAGTACGCCCATCACTATCCTCTTTTTTTGTTTAAGTTTATATTATTTTACTTATACTAAGATTAAACATTTTAATATAAATAAATTTATATTTTTGATTTAATCAAAAATCACACACCACAACTTCTACTATTTTTTGTATACCTTAAAATAAGATATCCAATTATTCCTGAAATTATTGACCCTATTAAAATAGCAAGTTTATCTGCATATAAAAATGCATCCGAATCTTTATATGCTAGGGAATCAATAAATAAACTCATAGTAAATCCAATACCAGTTAATACAGAAACACCATACATTTGCTTCCAATTAGTACACCTAGGCAATTTTGCAATCTTTAATTTTACAGAGATAAAAACAAAACTCATAACACCTAATTGTTTTCCTAAAAATAATCCTAGCATAATTCCTAAAGATACATCAGAGAATAACTGATCAAAAGATAATCCTTTTAAACTAACTCCTGCATTTACAAATGCAAAAATAGGTAATATCATATATGCTACCCAAAAATGAAGATTATTTTCTAAATTTTTTAAAGGAGAAACTGTTTTATTTTTTTCATCTTTTATTGCAATTGGAATTGTAAATGCCAAGATAATACCTGCAAGTGTTGCATGAACACCAGATTTTAAAACACTCACCCATAAAATAAGACCTACTAATATATATGCTGTTGGTCGTATTATTTTTAGTTTGTTCATCAATATTAAAACAATAGTACAACCAACAGCTGCTAATATAGATAATACTGATAAATCATCTGTATAAAAAATTGCAATAATTAAGATTGCTCCTAAATCATCAAAAATTGCCAATGCCATTAAAAATATCTTTAAACTTGTAGGAACTCTTTTTCCTAATAAAGATAAAATCCCTAATGCAAAAGCAATATCTGTTGCAGTTGGTATTGCCCAACCACTCATTGAAAACTCATTATCAAAATTAAATGCAGTAAATATTAAAGCAGGAACAGCCATTCCTCCAATTGCAGCAATTACAGGAAGTGATACTTTGGAAAGGGAGGAAAGATGCCCAGCAAGTAATTCTCTTTTTATTTCTAAACCAACAAGCAAAAAGAAAACTGTCATAAGCCCATCATTTATCCATAAAATTAAAGGCTTTTTAATTAGAAGTAAATCCCCAAAAGCAAATGTTATTTCTGTTTTTAATAAAGCATTATACTCTTGAGAAAAATAGCTATTTTGAAAAAGCAATGCAGCAATAGTTACAAAAATTAAAATAATTCCAGAGGCTGACTCTTTTTTGATATATTCATTTATTAATATTTTCATTTATCTGCCCTACTTTCACTAGTATAATAATTTTATACTATTTAGCTTTAGTTTTACTTAGAATAATGAAACTATTTACCTCTTAACTGGTAAGTTATATCTCCTGCACCAACACCTAAAATAATTCCTTTATCATAAGTATGAATTATTTTATCATCTTTTATAATTTCAATTGAATCATTTTTAGCATTAATTCTATGTGCAAAAATTGGATTATATAAAGCGAACTCTTTTTCAAAATCTATATCAATTTTTTGTTCACCAGGAATTGTCCATATTGGTAAAATAACTAGTTCATCACATCTTCTAAAACATTTTTTGAACCCTTCTAGGTTATCTTTTGTTCTTGAATATTTGTGTGGTTGCCAAATCACTATTCTTTTATCAATATTAGTAAGATTATCATAAACTTCAACAGATTTAATTGTAGCTTCAATCTCTGTTGGATGATGTGCATAATCATCAATAACAACAAATCCTTCTGCTTTTTGAACAATATCAAATCTTTTTTTGATACCTTTATAATTTAATAAATTTTTTCTAATTGTTTCAATATCAAGTTCATTTGTTGCTGCTAAAATTGCCAATGATGCATCAACAACTACATGATATCCAAATCCCCATACTTCAAATGAACCTAAATCTTTTAAATCAAATTTAGTAAAAGGTTCACCCTCTTTTAATAAAAAAGATAGATTTTTAATATCTTTACTTGGATATAAAAAGTTAGGATTTTTAATATTTAATTTTTTTATATACTTATCTTCACCATTTAAAACATTTTTAGTAGATAAATTTATAAATTTTTCATATGCTTGAAAAAACTTATCATAATCATAATGGTAATATTCCATATGCTCTGGCTCTGCATTTGTTACTATTGAACAATATGGATTTGATAATAGAAAACTTGCATCTGATTCATCTGCTTCAAAAGCAACCAAATCATTTACATATCTAAAATTTGAACCAAAATCTTTTGAAATTGCACCAATTAAAGCAGAACTATTTAAAATAGAAGCAAGTATTGCTGTTGTTGTACTTTTACCATGAGCTCCCGCAACACAATAGTTTTTCTTATCACCTAAAATTATTGGTAATGCCTCTTTTCTTGAAAGAGTTCTTATTTGTCTTAATCTTGATTCTATTAACTCTGGATTTTCATCTGTTACTGCTGCTGAGTAGATTACTAAATCCAAATCATCACTAATATTTGAAGCTTGTTGAGAACAAAATACTTTTATTCCTTCTTCTTCTAAAGCAGTTGTAATTGGTGTACTTTTCATATCTGAACCACATACTTCGTGTCCATCATTTTTCAAAAATCTTGCTAATGCAGAAAGTCCAATTCCACCAATTCCTATAAAATATATTTTCATTTACTTAGTCCAATAAATATTTCAAATTTTCATTTTCTTGCTCTAAAATATGAGCATTTTCTTTTAAATATTGTGTTATTTCAAAATTAAAATTTACTATAAAATATCCGTATTTTTCATCACTATTATCACTTATTTCAACACTATTTTCATAAAAAGAGTCTAAATCAGAATTTTTATTTAGATAAATTAAATGTATTTTTAATGCCTCTTCAAGTTTACTATCTTCGATTATATGAATAAGTATAAATATTAATTGTTTTGCTCCATCAATATCACCATAACTCCATTTTTCAATGGCGTGTTCATAAAAAGCACGAGTATAGAATAACTCTTGCTCTTGTAATTTTAGTTTTTTACCACTATTTATAATATCATCAACATTAGAAAAAGAAGTTTTTAATATATTTTCATATACTTCATTTATTTTCTCTTCATCTAAATCAAGTATCAACATCGAATCTAAAACTTCATATAAAGCTGCAATATTTTTTTGATTTATTGCATCAACTCTTGTCTCTTCTAAATACTTTAAAAAATCTGGATTTGTTCTTGCTTCATTTAATTCTTCTTTATCCATCAAGAAAATCCTTTAATCTTTGTAATACTTCTTTTGTTTTTGTTGCATTTTCTACAAGTGCTATTCTTACATAACCTTGCCCAGCATTTTCTCTTCCAAGGAAACTTCCTGGTAGAACTTTTATGCTTTTTTCTTTATATAAATCTTTTGTAAATTGAAGTTCATCCTCAACTTTCAACCAAATATAAAAAGTTGCTTTTGGAGGATTTATTCCTAATATCTCTTTTGCTATTTCAAAATTTTGTTTATATATTTGTCTAAAACCTTCAACGTGTTTTTCATCATTCCATGCAACTGCTGCTGCTTTTTGTAAAGGAACTGGACTAGCACAACCAACATATGTTCTATATTTCATATACTCTTTTAATATAGTTTCATCTCCAGCTATAAATCCACTTCTAAGACCAGGAGCACTACTTCTTTTTGAAATAGAGTTCATTACTAATACATTTTTAAACTCACTATTTCCAGCTTTTACACTAGCTTCAAGTAGTGACGGTGGTTTTGTTGATTCATCAAAAAATATTTCACTATAACACTCATCATTTACTAAAATAAAATCAAACTCTAAAGCTTTTTTTACCCAAACAGCTAATTCATCTATTGACATAACAGCTGAAGTTGGATTATTAGGATAGTTTAATACTACTAAATCACATTTTTTAAGTTCTTCATCACTTAAATTTGCTTTGAAATTATTTGATTCATCTAAATCTATATGTATAACCTCAGCTCTACTAGCAATTGCTGAACCTTCATATATTTGATAAAATGGATTAGTAAATGCCATAATTGGATTTTTTTTATCAAAAAGTGCAAATTGAGGGAAATTAAATAAAACTTCTCTTGTTCCAAAAGTAGGAATAATTTGTTGATTATTTAATGTGATATTAAATCTTTTAGAAACAAAATTTATCATCGCTTCTTTTAATTCTGGAAGTCCCGCACTTGCTGGATATTTTTTTAATAATGTTGTTGTTGCTTTTAATTCATCTTGAATAAACTGAGGTGTTTCAAACTGTGGCTCTCCAATAGTTAAAGATGATAATTCATATTCACTATTTGGAGTAATTCCTTCTAATAATTCATTTAATTTCTCAAATGGATAAATTTCAAAATTCATTTATTTCCTTTAATCTTCTATAACAGGTATTAATAATTGATTGTATTTTGCCATATCAAATGATAGCAAATCAGAGTTAGTATATAAAAAGCTCCATGAGAATCTTTTATGGAACATACTTTTTTTCAATGGTAATATTTGTAAAATATTTTCCTCTTTTCTTAACTCTCTAATTGGATTTTTTTCACAAGATACAACTTCTATTTTTTGACTAAATATTTTTGATAAATTTTCAAAGTGATCTAATAACTTAGATTTATCTTCTTCTCCAATTGGGTCAATATCAAAAACTTTTGTTTTTGTTTTTAATTGACTTGATACATCAAAAACAATAGGAGATATTTGTTCATATGAGTTTGTATCATTTAATAAAATAAGTGTATTTTTTGTTGCACCTACTGGTTCTCTTCCTAGTTTAAAAAGTGGTATTTTAAGTTCCATTAACTCAGTTGAAATCTCTTTTATTTTAAACATTTCACCAGTTAGCATAATCATACCAATATCAAACTTTTTAAAGTCCATTTTTTTTATTCTTCTAAACCCTAAATTATGATAATCTGTCTCTATAATTACATTATCATCATCTTTGAATTTACTTTTTATCATATCCATAATACCAACTGTTGTTGGTCTAGTAATTCTAATAACTAGTTTTGTATTTTTTAGTTTTGTATTTAAATGTTTTGCTTCATATACAGCTTTTTCAATTCTTGATTTTTTCATCAAGAATAGGTCTAAATATAAATATATATTATGACCAAATGGCATAGGGAATTGTCCTCTTGTTTTACCAATTGCACTATATACTTGCATCAATACTTTTGGTTCACCAATAACTAAAATAATATCATTTGGTTTCAAAATTGATGAGGGTTTTAAATCTTGTAGTTTTTCATTTCTATATAAAGCAAAGATTCTCCAATCTTTTTGCTCTATTGAACCTATATATCTATAAGCATAAGAACTACCAAAAGGTATTCTTATCTCCATAATCTCACCATGTTTTAGCCCAATATTTTGTGCAATTACTGGAATATTTGGAAGTCTTTCAACCATACCATTTGCTAAAACTTCAATTCCTTTATATACATTAACATAAGGGTCTTCAAGTTCTAAATTCCAATAATCTAAAATATTCATTTGTAAGTTATGTTTATGTGATTTTATATTACTAATAACACTTAACATATCATCTTTTGAATTAAGTACGATTAGTACTTCATAATGAATATTTTTATCTAAAACCATTGCTAGTTTCGACTTTGACGTTGGGTCAAACTTATAAAATGTAAAATTTGATAATTTTTGTTCTGGAACAATTGCATCATTTACATAAATAATGTCATAATAGTTTTCACCTGTATTAGTTTCAACTATTCTTTGCATTAAGTTCTTTGCAACAATCCCATCTAATATAACTAGTATCTTTTTCATAGTAAATATTATATCGAAATCTTCTAAATTTTAATTTTATTTATTTTTTTAATTTAAAATACTATAACAATTTTCTTTTTTATTTTTATTCTTCAAATGTGTAAAATATAAATTAAACTTGATTTTTGATATAATGTGCGTTTTTTAAAAGGATTTTTTTATATGCAATTTAAAATAGATGCAACACAAAATAAAGCTAGAGCTTGTACAATACAAACTGCACATAGTACAATTACGACACCTGTATTTATGCCAGTTGGAACTCAAGCTACTGTAAAAGCACTTGATGCAAATGATCTTTTAAGCATGGGTGCAAAAATTATACTAGGAAATACTTACCATTTATATTTAAGACCAGGTAGTAAACTTATCAAAAAGTTTGGTGGACTTCATGGTTTTTCAAAATTTCCAAACTCTTTTTTAACAGATAGTGGAGGATTTCAAGCTTTCTCTCTAAGTGATAATTCAAAACCAGATGAAAATGGAATAATGTTTAGGTCTCATATTGATGGAAGTAAACACTACTTTACACCACAAAGTGTACTTGATACACAGTATGATTTAGGTAGTGATATTATGATGATTTTAGATGATTTAGTAGCATTACCAAATACTAAAGAAAGAATCAAAAAATCTATTGAAAGAACTACTAAATGGGCCAAAGAAGCTATAACTTACCACAAACAACAACAAGAAAAAGGTATTGGAGTAAATCAAAATATTTTTGCTATTGTTCAAGGTGGGACAGATAAAGAGTTTAGAAAAATGAGTGCTGAGCAACTAGCACAATTAGATGGTTTTGATGGATATGCAATTGGGGGATTAAGTGTTGGTGAACCAAATGTAGAGATGTATGAAACAGTAGAGTGGACAACACAGTTTCTACCAGAGAATAAACCAAGATATTTAATGGGTGTAGGAACACCAGAAGATTTAATCGAAAATATTCATAGAGGTGTTGATATGTTCGATTGTGTTATGCCAACAAGAAATGCAAGAAATGGAACACTATTTACAAGCTTTGGAAGAGTAAATATCAAAAAAGCTGCTTATAAAGAAGATGCAACACCAATAGATGAAGAGTGTGATTGCTATACTTGTAAAAACTTTAATAAAGCATATTTAAATCACCTTTTTAGAGCTGGAGAAATTACTTATTTTAGATTAGCTTCAATTCATAATATTAACTATTACTTGACTTTAATGAGAAGTGCAAGAGAAGCTATACTTGAAGGTAAATGGAACGAATTTAGAAAAGAGTTTTATGAAAAAAGAGGCGTTAGTATAGACTAAACTCATTTTAGATATAATCTTAGAAATTTTAAACCGAAATAAACAAATAAGGGAAAAAATGACAGTTGATGATAAATTAATAGAGAAACTATCAAAACTATCAAGTTTAGAAATAGATGATGAAAGAAAAGAGAGTTTAAAAACTGAATTAGCAGATATTATTAATTTCGTTGAGAACTTAAATGAAATAGATGTAAGTAATATTGATGCAACATTTAATACAGTTGAAGGTGGAACTCCTTTAAGAGAAGATATCTCAAAACAAGATTTAGATATGTCTAAACAAATATTAGAAAATGCTCCAAAATCAGAAAATGGATATTTTGTAGTACCAAAAATCATTGAGTAGATTATGATAAAAGTTCACGGTATAAAAAATTGTGATAGTGTTAGAAAAGCACTTAAATTTTTCAAAGAGCATAATTTAGAAGTTGATTTTTTTGATTTTAAAAAAGAAGAAGTTACTTCTACAATGATTGATTATTGGGTAAAAAATTCTTCTATTGATAAACTATTTAACAATAGAGGGACAACATATAGAACACTAAAATTAAAAGATTTAAACCTTGATGATGAAGGTAAAAAACAATGGCTTTGTAAAGAGTCAATGTTAATAAAAAGACCTGTAATTGAATATAATGATAAAGTAATTGTAGGTTTTGATGAGCAAGAGTATAAAAACACTTTTCTTTAATATATAAAAAGAGGATTTTACCTCTTTTTATAATCTTATAATATTATATCTTTTCTAGCTTCTTTTAAAGTATCTGCTATCATAAATGATAATTCTAAAGCTTGGTCAGCATTTAATCTTGGGTCACATTGTGTGTGATATCTACTTGCTAAACCTTCTTGAGTAATTGCAGAAGAACAAGAACCTGTACATTCAGTTACATTTTGTCCTGTCATTTCTAAGTGAATTCCACCTGCATATGTACCTTCAGCTTTATGAATTTGGAAAAATTGTTTAACTTCAGATAAAATAGCTTCAAAATCTCTTGTTTTAAAACCATTGTCTGCTTTAATTGTATTTCCATGCATTGGATCACTTGACCATAATACATTTTTACCTTCAGCTTTAACTTTTGCTAAAAGTTTTGGGAAATTATCTGCAATTTTTTCAGCTCCCATTCTTACAATTAAGTTTAATCTTCCAGCTTCATTTTCTGGATTTAATTTATCAATTAATTTTATTAATTCATCTTCATTCATAGATGGACCAACTTTACATCCAATAGGATTTTTGATACCTCTAAAATACTCAATATGAGCATCTTCTAATCCTCTTGTTCTATCACCAATCCATAACATATGAGCACTACAATCATACCAATCACCAGTAAGTGAATCTTTTCTTGTTAATGCTTGTTCATAGTTTAATAACAATGCTTCATGAGAAGTATATAAAGTTGTTTCACTTAACTGATTTGTATTTGCTGATGTAATTCCACATGATTTCATAAAGTTTAATGTTTCTGAAATTTTATCTGCTAATTCTTCATACTTTGTACCTAAAGTATTACCTTTAACAAAATCTAAATTCCAAGAGTGTACTTTATTTAAATCTGCCATACCACCTCTTGCAAATGCTCTTAATAAGTTAAGAGTTGCTGCACTTTGATTGTATGCTTTTAAAAGTTTTTTAGGTTTTGGAATTCTTTCATTTTCATTAAATTCAATACCATTTACAATATCACCTCTATATGAAGGTAATGCTATACCATTTACTTCTTCAAAGTCTGCACTTCTTGGTTTTGCAAATTGACCTGCAACTCTTCCAACTTTTACAACAGGACATCCACCTGAGAAAGTTAAAACAACTGCCATTTGCATCATAACTTTAAATAAATCTTTTATATTATTTGCATTAAATGCATTAAATGATTCAGCGCAATCTCCACCTTGAAGTAAAAAAGATTTACCATTTACTACATCTGCTAATTTACTTTTTAAACTTCTTGCTTCTCCCGCAAAAATAAGTGGAGGATATGAAGATAATTCTGCTTCAACCTTTGCTAAATTTTCTAAGTCTTTATATTGTGGCTGTTGCTTTATAGGAAAATCTCTCCAGCTACTTGGACTCCAATTATTCATTATAAACCCTTTTATTCTTATTCTGATTGGCTAAAGTTTAGCAAAACTTATCTTAATAAAGTAGTCTTTACGGCTATTTTGCTAACTTATTTAATAAATCACTAAATGAAACTTTAAAAGCTTCTAATCCATCATTTAATAATGTTTGTGAAACCTCTTTAATATCTACATCTGCTTTAGATAATTTTGCAAAGTATTCATCACACTCATCTAAAGAAGGAATATCAGAAGGTTCTTTCACACCATCTTTTACCCAATCTTCAATTGTACCTAAAGGTGCAGTATTTACAGAGTTTGGATATAAAAGATTATCTACATAATAACTTGGTAATAACTCATCACCTTTTACACCTGTACTTGCAAATAGTGTTCTTATATTTTCATTTTCAAATTTGTTAATTTCATGATAACATTTAGTTGCATTCATTATTCCTAATGTAGCTTTTTTAAACCCTTTTGATACAAGTAAATCATCACAAAGTCTATCAAATCTTGATACAAAAACAGAGATAACTGCTTTTACATCTTTATTTGATTCTTTGATTCCCTCATCTAAAGCTTTAGCACATTGTATTGCTTGTTCAACTGAGAAAATAAGTGTTGCATTTACATTGATTCCTTGACTAGTTAACTCTTTCATTGCAACATATCCAGCTTTTGTTGCTGGAACTTTTATCATCACATTATCATAGTTGATTAAAGAGTTAAGTCTAATTCCCTCTTCAATTGTTCCATTTGCATCATCACATAAAGTTGGGTCAACTTCTAATGATACAAAACCATCATTATTATCTTCATCATATAAAGGTTTTAAAAGTTCAGCAGCTCTTTTTATATCTTTTATTGCTAACTCTTCATAAATTGTTTTTGAACTATTTGCTTTTAGCATATCTAGTTGTTGTTTGTAAGCTAGTGAACTTGTAATAGATGATGCAAAAATTGCTGGATTTGAAGTTGCACCATGGATTATTTTCTCATCTATAATCTCTTGAAATCTATTTTCTAAAAAATCTCTTTCAATAAAATCACACCATAACGAAAAATTGATATTTTCTTTTAAACTCATCATATATCCTTTTAAATATGCTCTAAGATTTGTGTTAAATCTTTTTTATCCACTATAATATTTGCTTGTTTTTTTAATACTTCTTTTGCACAAAATGCAACTTTTTTAGATGCATATGGAAACATACTCACGTCATTTGCTCCATCACCTGCAACTAAAGTATCTTCAACAGATACTCCAAGCATTGCTTGTACTCTTTGAATCATATCACCTTTAGAAAATCCAAACATCATATCTCCACCAACTAAACCTGTTAATATCCCATTTTTTTCATGTAAAATATTTGAAAAATCTGCATCAAGACCAAGTTTGTTTTTTGCAGGAGTTGTTCCTATTCTGAATCCTCCTGAGAAGCATACTACTTTATAACCCATATTTTTTAACTCTTTTACTGTTTCGTACGCACCTGGCATTAAAGGTAAATCTTTACATATTTCTACTGCTTTTTGATATTCTAAACCTTTTAATAAAGAAACTCTTTCAACTAAAGATTCAAAGAAGTCAAGTCTTCCTGCCATTGCCTCTTCAGTTATTTTTGCAACTTTTTCTTCAAGTCCAAGTGGCTTTGCTAAAAAGTCTATTGTTTCTCCATCCATTAATGTAGAATCAAAATCAAAAACTGCTAATTTCATTGTGTTTTCCCTGCTAAAATAAATAGTTTTAATCTTTAAAAGGTATAATAATACCTAAAATATACTAAAAGGATAGTTTTTTAATGTTTAAAAACCTTATACAAAAACTTCAAGAAGATAAATATTTAACACTAGAAACAACACCTCAACACGAACCAACAATGCATAATATTATTGAAAGAATTAAAAAGTTCGATTTACAACATAGAGTTGATGGTTTTTCAGCAACAGATAATCCACTTGCAAAATTAAAATATAATGCACTATTTGCAAGTATGAAATTACAACAAGAATTTAATAAACCAGTAATTGCAACTATGAGTATGAGAGATAGAAATAAGATAGCACTACAAGCTGACTTATTAGGTGCAAATGAATTTGATGTAAGAGCTATTTTAGCACTTACAGGAGACCCAGCTAAAATGAGTGACCAACCACATGCAAAAGGTGTATTTGAATCAAACTCATCAATGCTTTTAAAAATTATAAAATCATTTAATTATGGAATGGATATAGCAGGACATCCTTTTAAAATTGAGCCTAAACAAATCTATCCATTTGCTGTAACAAATGCCTATGCAAGAAGCTTCTCTTCTTTACAAAAGAAAATGCACAATAAAGTACAAAATGGTGCAGTAGGAATTATCACGCAACCAGTATTTGAAATTGATAATGCAAAAAAACTTTTAGAGATTTTTAATGAAGCAAAAGAAGATGTAGTAGGAAATAAGAAAAAAGCTCAACTAATATTTGGAATTTTTCCTATTACTAAACTTAGAACTGCACTATTTTTATCAGCACAAGTTCCAGGAATTCATGTACCACAAGAGTGGATTGATAAATTAGAGCTTGCAAATCAAATCTCTCCTGAAGAAGAGTATAAAGTTGGTATGCAACTAAGTAAAGATTTATTTACAAGTATAAAAAAACTTCATCCTAAAATTCATTTAATGACTGCAAATAAATTTGATTTAGCAGATGAGATTTTATCTTGAAACTAGCTAGTATTGATATTGGTTTAAAAAGAATTGGTGTTGCTATTTGTTTAACTTCAAATATAGTAACACCCAAAAATGCGATTTTAAGAAAAAATAGGAATCAAGCTGCAAATGAAATAAATGCTTTTTTAAAAGAGTGGGAAATTGAAAAACTAATAGTAGGTAAACCTAGTGCAAGTGAAGAGATGCAAAGAAGAATAGCACACTTTGTAAATCTTCTTGAATTAGATATTCCCTTTGAGTATTGTGAAGAGAATATGAGCTCTATTGAAGCAGAAGATATGATAAAAGGTGAAATAAAATATAAAAGAGATGGAAGAGTTGACTCTCTTGCTGCTAAAATTATTTTAGAAAGATATCTAAGTAAAAAATAGTTACTTTTTCTTTTTACTATTTTTTACCACTGCAATTGCTAAATTTGCATCATGTGTTATTGAAAGATGAGATTTTTTTATATTAAATTTTTTTCTTATATGTTTTTTATATTTTAATTTTGGTGCACCCAACTCATCTTTTGATATTTTAATATCGTGAAATCCACAATCTTTTCCAATACCTGTTCCAATAGCTTTACTAGCTGCTTCTTTAGCAGCCCAAAAACCAGCAGCAGTTTCTGCTCTTTTTACAAGTTTTATTTCATCTTCACTTAAAAATCTTTGATAAGCTTTTATTCCAAATTTATCAAACATTCTTTTTATTCTATCTATTGAAGTTACATCTATTCCTATCATTATTGCAATCCATATTTTTTGTTATTTTTAATTATACAGAAGTTTTTATTTAAAAATTTATATTAAATAATTCAATGACCTAAAAATAATTGAAAAGATGATAAAATACATTTTTATATTAAAGTCCATAAAAAAGACTCCATATAAATTAATTTTTAAAATAATCCATTTAAACAAAAGGAATTAAAAAAGAATGAAGTTACTTTTTAAAAAGCTTTTTTATCTTATTATTATGCTTTTTATAATCAGTATAATCTCTTTTTTAGCTATAAATTTAGCTCCAAATTCATTTTTTGCAAGTGGAGAATTAAATCCAAATATTACAAAAGAATCAATAGAGCATCTAAAAGCAATATACGGTCTTGACAAACCACTTTATATGCAATATATCTCATGGCTTAAAGCAATACTACATTTAAATTTTGGGATATCTTTTTCTAGTGGAAGTTTAGTAAAAGATGAAATATTACAAAGATTACCAATTACATTGATATTAAATATCTCATCTATGATATTAATATTTGTTATCTCTTTATATCTGGGAATAAAAGCTGCTTTAAATAAAAGTAAAACTTCAGACAAAGTTACAACACAATTATCACTATTGAGTTTTTCTATGCCATCTTTTTATTTGGCATTGATTTTAATACTTATATTTGCTGTAAATTTAAAGATATTTCCTATTGCAGGAGTTCATTCTGTAAAAGATGATGGAAGTTTAACTTACTATTTGGATTTTATATGGCATTTAATTTTGCCAATCTTTGTGATTGTTTTTGCAGGAATAGGAAGTCTTACTTTATATGTAAGGTCACTTGTAATAGAGATACTAAAAAGTGATTATATATTTTATGCAAAAGCAAGGGGACTTAGTAAAAAACAGATTTTAAGATATTATATTTTACCAAATTTATATCCTCCTGTTATAACTTTACTTGGACTTTCATTACCAGGAGTTATTGGGGGAAGTGTTATTTTAGAATCTATTTTTTCTATTGATGGGATGGGATTACTTTTTTATAAAAGTGCATTGGCACATGATTATCCAGTTATTATGGGTATTCTTATTATTACAGCTTTTCTAACACTTCTTGGAAATATACTAGCTGATGTAATTCTTTTAAAACTTAATCCTAATTATAATAATGCTTAAGGGAACAGAATTGAAAATATTAAAAACTATTGAAGAATTAAAAGAAGTAAGAAATAATATTACAGAAGGTACTATTGGATTTGTACCAACAATGGGTGCATTACACGATGGACATATATCACTTATAAAACAAGCTAGAAATGAAAATGATATAGTCATTGTATCTATATTTTTAAATCCAACACAATTTCTTCCTGGAGAAGATTTAGATAATTATCCAAAAAAAGATGAAGCAGATAAAAAAATCTGTGAAATGTGCAAAGCTGATTATCTTTTTATGCCAGATGCTTCAACAATGTATGAAAAAGAAGAAGTTTTAATAAAAGCTCCAAATAAAAGTTATATTTTAGAAGGTGCTAGTAGACCAGGACATTTTGATGGTGTTTTACAAGTAGTTTTAAAACTATTTAATTTAACTAGACCAACAAATGCATATTTTGGTAAAAAAGATGCACAACAACTAACACTAATTCAACAAATGGTTAGAAATCTTTTTTTAAATATAAATATCATTCCTTGTGATATTGTAAGGGAAAAAGATGGTCTTGCACTAAGTAGTAGAAATGTTTATTTAAATAATGAGCAAAGACAAGAAGCACTAAAAATATCAAAATCTCTTACAAAAGCTGGTCAACTTATTGGTAAAAAAGAGTTTGATGTAAAAACTATTAAAGCTGCGATGAAAGAAGTAATGAATAGTTTAGATATTGAGTATATTGAAATTGTTAATAGAAATTTTGAACCAATTGATACAATAGAATTAAAAAATACAATAATTTTAGTAGTTGCAAGATTTGGTAATACAAGATTACTTGATAACCTTTGGGTTTAAATATTTGTTGATTTTTACATTTTATGATAAAATTGCGAAAAAAGTTATAGGAAGTATATGAAATTTTCCAAAGAAAAACCACAAAAAAGCCTACATTTAGTATCTTTAGGTTGTACAAAAAACCTAGTTGATTCAGAAGTAATGCTTGGTAAATTAAGTGAATATAAACTTACAAATGATAATGAAAATGCTGATGTTATCATTGTAAATACATGTGGATTTATTGATAGTGCAAAAGAAGAGAGTATTAATACAATATTAAATTTACATGAGCAAAGAAAAAAAGATTCAGTATTAGTTATGGCTGGATGTTTAAGTGAAAGATATAAAGAAGACTTACAAAAAGAGTTACCTGAAATTGATGTTTTTACTGGGGTTGGAGATTATGATAGAATTGATGAGTTAGTTCAACAAAAACAATCAAATTTTAAAAACGAAGTATTTTTGGCAAATGATACAAATGAAAGAGTAATTACTGGATCAAACTATCACGCTTATGTAAAATTAAGTGAAGGATGTAATCAAGCATGTTCTTTCTGTGCAATTCCTAGCTTTAAAGGAAAACTTCATTCAAGAACTTTACAATCACTTGTAAAAGAGGTTAAATCACTTGTATCTAAAGGTTTTGTTGATTTCTCTTTTGTTTCACAAGACTCTTCATCTTTTTTAAGAGATTTAGGTCATAAAGATGGTTTAATTGATTTAATCGATGAAATTGAAAAGATAGATGGAATAAAAACAGCTAGAATTTTATATCTATATCCATCTACTACTTCATTAGAGTTAATAGATAAAATTGCAGACTCAAAAGTTTTTGTAAACTATTTTGATATGCCTTTACAACATATAAGTGCATCAATGTTAAAAATTATGAAAAGAGGAAAAGGTGTAGAAAAATTAAGAGAATTAATGTCTCATATGAAATCTAAACCAAACTCTTTTGTAAGAACTACATTTATTGCAGGTCATCCAGGTGAAAAACAAGAAGATTTTGAAGAGTTATGCAAATATGTTGAAGAGTTTAAATTTGATAGAGCAAATGTATTCTCTTATTCTGATGAAGAAGGAACAACTGCATACGAAAATGAAAACAAAATAGAACAAGAAACAATAGATAATAGAGCAGAAGCTTTAGGTGAAATTATTGCAGATACTACAATTTCATCATTAGAAGAAGAGATTGGTAAAACATTTGAAGTTTATGTAGATAATGAAAGTGATGAGCATGAATATCTATTAAGTGCAAGAAAAACTATTTGGGCTCCAGAAATTGATGGAGAAATTTATATAAATGACAATGAACTTGAAGAACAAATTGAGTTTGGTAAAATGTATAAAGTAAAAGCAACAGAACTTGTTGGTGATAAAATATTAGCTACAATTATTGAAAAATGCAACTAAACTTAGACGAATTAACATCTAGCAAAAACTTACTAGCTTTTTCTGCTGGTGTTGATTCTACTGCACTATTTTTTCTACTAAAAGAAAATAACATCTCTTTTGATATTGCAATTGTAAACTATAATTTAAGAGAACAATCAAAACAAGAAGTTGAATATGCTAAATATTTAGCGAATAAATTTAATAAAAAAATCTATTTAAAAGAAGTTAATCTATCTGGAAGTAATTTTGAAAAAAGAGCAAGAGATATTAGATATAACTTCTTTGAAGAGATAATTAATAAAAATAATTACAATACTTTAATCACAGCACATCAATTAAATGATAAACTAGAATGGTTTTTAATGCAGTTATCAAAGGGTGCTGGACTTAGTGAACTACTTGGTTTACAAAAGGTTCAAAATAAATCTACATATAAAATATTTAGACCTATTTTAGATATTTCAAAAGAAGAACTTGAAAGTTTTTTAATAAAAAACAAAATAGATTACTTTGTTGATAAGTCAAACTTTGAAGAGAAATACAAAAGAAACTATTTTAGACATAACTTCTCAAATCAATTTCTAAATGAGTTTAAAAATGGTATTAAAAATAGTTTTGAATATTTACAAGAAGATTTAAATTCATTAAATATCAATTTTACAGAAATATTCAAAGATAAAGAACTATCAATTTTTCAAAAAGTAGATGATAATAATATCAATATAAAAGTAATAGATAAACATTTAAAAAAAATAGGTATTTTAATATCAAAAGCTCAAAGAGAAGAGATAATAAAGCAAAAAGAGTCTGTTATATCAAATAGAATAGTTATTTGCTTACTAGATAAGTATATATGGATTTGTCCTTATATAAAAGAACCTATGGAAAAAGAGTTTAAAGAATATTGTAGAAAAAACAGAATTCCTAAATTATGTAGGAGCTATATCTATAAAGAAAATATAAAAATAGATATTTTATAAGTTATTTGTTTTTGGCAAACTCTTTTAATTTTCTAAGCTTACTTAATTCATCTTTTGTAGTAGCTCGATAATCTTGTAAAAACTTAATATTTTTAAAAAAAAGTTCTGATAGTTCTTCTAAATCTTTTAATTCTAAATCAAAATCAGTAATTTCATTTGAACTAAAATATTTATTATTCCAATAAACAAGTTGTTGAGCTTTTTCGTAAGAATCAAGTGAGTCAATATATTTTAACTCACTCAACGCTTCTAAAGACCAGTTTCGTCTTTCCATGCGTCAATTAAACCTTGAGTTACCTTCATAACCTGGTTTATAGAATTTATATTATCGTCAATTCCTGCAGAAAATAGTGTCTCAATTTGATATAGGTAAAGACCATCAAGATAATATGCTACATCCCCACCATCAAAATCTAGAACATTTCTTAACTCATCAAAAATAGCAATAGACTTATTTATATAAGTAAATTTTTGCTCAATATCGCCATTTTCCATAGCATTCTTTACAAAAGATAAGTATTTTAATAATCCTTCATATAACTTTAATATCAGTACATATGGATCATCAGATACAGCATTTTGTTGTTGGTATGCTTCAATTCCCATTAAATAACTCCAAAAGTTCTAGTTCTTAAAGACTTTAGTATATTATATCTTAACTTAAAATTAGTTATGAAACTTAAAAGCCAAAAAGTTATTTTTGACTTCTAGCTACTTGCTTGCGATTGTGCAATCATCATTTGTAACCCAGAGAAAGAAGATTGCATTTTTGTTATTATAGATGTGTACTCAGCAAATTGTTGAGACATAGTACTATACTTACTATCTAAATCTTCAATTGCATCATCTTTTTCTTTTGTTAAAGTATCTTTTCTATTAGTTAAATAATCATCATATGTATCAAGGATACCATCTGTTCTTGTTTGGTCATTCATATATTCAACTAATTGTGTACCAAGACCTTTACTCTCTGCTTTACCAATAAATAAATCATAAACTTCATCAAAGTTATTTTCTAATGACTCTTGAAGTTTTGCTGTATCAACTTTTAAATCAAATGTATTAGTATCCATTTCAAATCCATATTTAAACAATGAATTTTGGTCATCTCCAAAAGTTCCTAATACAATATTTTTAACACCATCTACTAAACTTCTTAAAGAAGATTTATTTGATATTGGTGTATTAGCATCTGTTAACTCATCATTTACCATATTCATAAATTCATTATACTTATCTACAAAGTTATTGATTCCATCAATAATTGAATTAGTATCATCACTAACAGATAAACTTGATTCTCCAATTGTTGTTGCAGTAATTTTCAAACCACCTGCAACTGTAATTGTATTTGAAGAAGAATCATAAGCAACACCATCAACTGTTGCTTGCATATTTTTTGCACTTAATGTGTGATTTGCTTCATTTATAGTTGTGTTATCAGTTGTATAACCTAAAGCACTACTTGCAGCACCAGTAATTGATAAAGCATTATCAGTTCCTGTCTCTTCACTTCTAATAATAAGTCTAAATGAATCACTTCCAACTTGCTCAACTGAAGCTGAAACCCCATCAAGATTATTAATCTCTGTTGCTAATTCATCATATGTTTTACCAGTTGTATCAATATCTGTTGCTGCATTACTTCCAACTGCAATACTTAATGTACCTGCATCAACTGTTGCATCTTTTGTTGTAGCATCAATACTATTTGATTGATATACATCTTTTTGTGCTATTTGTGTTACAATAACACTTGTAGTTCCTGTATCAAGAGTTGCTACATCTGCTGCATCAAATACAACTGATGAACCTGAAGCAGTAGCCGCTTTTTGTTGAAATGCATTAATTCCTGATGTATTAAATAAGTCAAAATCTTTTATAGAGTCCAAAAGATCATTATATTTAACCATAATTTCATCTTTTTTCTCACTCTCTTTTTCAAGATTATCTAAGTCAGTTTCTAATGGCTCAACTTGAGCTTTTCTATCTGCTTCTTTTAATTTATCAATCAAATCTTGATTTAACGAAGTTGATTGCCCTGTTCCTAGTCCTAAGATTCCTTCAGCCATAATAAACTCCTTTTATTAACTTTTCATACCTAATAAAGTTTGTAGCATTTCATCTACAACCGTAACTATTTTTGCATTTGCAGTATATGCTGCTTGAAATTTGATAAGATTTAACATCTCTTCATCTTTATCAACTTTTACTAATTCATCATAACTACTTTGAATAGACTCTTTTACTGCTTTTTGAGTAGTTAATTGAGTATCTGCTGTCTCTTTATCTGAAGAGATAGTAACCCTAACATCTTGATAATATTCTGCAAAAGATGTAGCTTTATTACCAGGAGTATCTTGTCCATACCCTTCAAAAGAGATATCCTCTTTCCACTGTAAAGATGCCAAATAATCTAAATCTGCTTGATTTAAATTATCAAGAACATCATTATTGAAAGTTAATGTTTTTATATTTCCACCTGAGAAAAGTCCAATAGATTGAATCTGGTCTTGTGTTCCCATATAATTATCTGTTGAAATCTCACCACTTACATACGTATCAACACCTGTTTTTACATACTTATCAGTAATATCACTTAATGTTTGAGCAAAAGCATCTAATTTATCTTTATAAACATTAAATTTATTATTTGGAGAATCTGTTGTCAAGTTCTCTGATTGTGCTTTTAAAATACCTGATGACAAATTAATTGGCGCATCAGCAGAATAGATTTGAACACTATTTTCTCCCTCATTACTTTGATACTCATTTTTAAATATACTTGCTTTATTTGTAATAGTTGTTGCATCAGTAACATCTGTTTGCTCAGATACAAAAATTCTACCTGTGAACTTTCCAACCTCTCCTGGAGTATTTGACTCAATTAATAAAAAATTATCTAAAGAGTCATTTGTAACTTTAGAACCATCATCTAACTGTTCATATGTACCATTATAAGCTGTAATAGTCTTTGATAGTTGAGGGTCATTATTGATTTTACTTACTAATGCTCTTACATAATTTGTTTCATCAACAGTAAAATCTGGATTTCCATCCCCATCTGTATCTATTCCTTCTCCATACTGAATACTTACTTCATCTGTATTATTCAATTTATAAGTAATTGTATCTTCATTGTCAAACGTAATTCCATTTAATATAGAACTAGATACAGCATCATCATTTATAAATCTATCTTGTTGTGGAGAGTATGAATCCTCTACTGTAATATCTCTTACAACAGTATTATTACCAATTGCTACAACATTTCCAATTTTTAATGTATAAGTTCCATTTTTAACTTCTGAACTCATATCTACATATTGAGATAAATTTAATTCTAATTGGTCTCTTTTATCCAATAAATCATTTGAAGCAGTTTTTGTTTGCCCTATTTGTTCATTTACTTTACCTATTTCTTGTAAAATTTGATTTATTGTATCAACATTTTCTTGCATCGAATCTTTTGTTAATGCTTCTGCTTTTTCAATATCTGTATATGCAGTTTTAAGATTATCTACAAGAAGAGATGCATGTGTAGCAACATCTGATTTATATATTTCAGAAGTTGGACTTCCTCTTAAATTTTCTAAAGATTCAAGATATCTATTTAAATCTTTTGAGATACCACTTTCATCTGTCTCTTTAAAGATTGTTTCAATATCTCCAAGCATTTGACCTTTTTCATTAAAATAAGCCTCTTTAGTTGTTCCACCTAATAAACTCTGAGACATAAATGTAGATGTGATTCTATATGCACTACTTGCTTCTACACCCCTACCATAAAATCTAGAATCTATCTGAGGTAATTCAGATTGGTCAATTACTCTTCTTTTATACCCAGGAGTATTCTCATTAGCTATATTATTAGAAACATTCTCAACTGCAATTTTTGCAGCTGCTAAACCAGTTTGGGCTACATTCAAAGAATTTAGCATAATGTACTCCTTTTGTGATATTTTTACTAATTATCACATTACAATTCTTAAAGTTAGATTAAAAAGGCCAGATTTTTTGTAATAGTCTTGTACCCCAAGGAGTATGCATTACATCTTTTTCCTCACCATTTTTAACATATAATATTTTTAAATTAGCTATTTGCGAAGAGGAAACGCTATTTTCTGGTGTTATATCGTATGGTCTAATTACCCCTGTAATTATCAATTCTTGTTTTTGACCATCAATTAATAATTGCTTATTTCCTTTGATATAATAATTACCATTTTGATATGTTTGTTCTATTATAGCAGAAATTGTAGTTGAAAAAGATTCATCTAGTGTAGTTTTTGCTTCACCATTATTTGTACTATCATTTGTTGAATTAAAACTAACTCCAGCAACTCTATTAAATTTATTAGCAATTTTACTAACAGTTCCGCCAAGAGTATTTCCATTCATAGGTGTTAAAAGTCCTCCACCTAAACTTGTATCATCTTCTCTTGTTAATTCTCTTTTATTTTTTGTATCAGAAGTTAAAGACTCATCAATTTGAATTTGAATTATATCTCCAATTTGTAAATCTTTTTTATCTGCAAATAAAGAAGGCCCTTTTCTAGTATATAAAGAACCTTTTTTTCTTTCAGCAGGTTTTACAACTGGTTTTGGAAGTTGCATTTTAGGTTGAGTAAAATCTAGTTTTTCTTCAGTTGCAATACAACCAGAGAAAAGAACACAAACAGATAAACTTGTTAATGCTAAACTAATTATTTTCATCGTATTTACTCTCTACTACATATCTTAAATCAATTGCGATTTTTATATCTTCAATTGTTCTTTTTACTAAAGCCATAGTACCATATCTTACAACTAATGCATCAATATTAGTGTTTGGGTCACAAACAATTACAATTTTATTTGAAATGATTTTTACATTTCTTACATTTAACTGTCCAACTAAATCAACTGCACTCTCAACTTCTCTATATATAAGCTTTTCAATTTTATCTTTTTTATCAGCCTCAACAAGTTGCTCTTTTTGTTGCATTTTAGTTAGTTTTTCTTGTTTTGCATCTTGTGCAAATTTTTCACTCATATGAAAATAGTAAGCTATAAACATAGCTATTACAGCAATGATTGATATAACTTTTATTATCAATCTTTTTTTTGATGTTCTTTTTACTGCTATTATCATACTATTCCTCTAAATTATTTAATTACAAAAGTAGTGAAGTAAAGATTTTTTATACTATCTTTTTTAATGTCATCATTTGATGCTGTTACTTCATTTATTATAGAGTTAATTTCATCTATCAACTCTTCCTTTAGAAGTGCCTTACCACCAACAGTTAATAACTCTTCTGAACTTCTTGCACTAATTTGAGAGATTACAATATCAACAATCTCTGGTTTATGATCTTCAACAATTTGCTCAATTGTAGGCTCTATACTTTTTACAGTAAAAGATAGTTTCATTAACTTCTCTCTACCCCTAGAATTAGTTATATTCAATACTAAATCATTAATTGAAGCTTTAAAACTATCTTGTGTTTCTGAACTCTCTTTTTGTTCTTGAGCAGCTTGTTGTTTGTTATCTGATAAAGACCCTTTTGTCATCATAAAATAACCCATCGCACCTACAGCAAGTAATAGTATAACAACTAAAACGATTAAGACAATCATTAGTCCTTTTCCGCCACTCTTCGCTGGTGCACTATTTTCTTCTTCTGCCATAAACCTATCCTTTTGTATTATTTTTAGTATAATCTTTTATCATCAATGTTAATTGTGAAGCATTTTTTACACTTAGAAATTTCATTATTAGAGTAACTTTTTTCTCTTTAAGTTTCAAGATAATGTCAAATACATCTTGAATATTACCCTCATCTATCATTTTATTAAATATTTCTGCACTAACCTTTGGTTTCATATTATTATATATTTTTGCAGTTTTTGATTGAACTTCACCCTTAATATCTTGTAATATTACTTGATTGTCATCTTTTATTTTTTTTATTTCTTGTTTCTCTTTTTCAATTTTTGATAATAAATCTTCTAACTCTTTTTTTCTTTGCTTATATTCAGTCTCTTTTTTATTATAAAAATCATTTAACTCTTTTTTTAATTCTCTTATTTCAATTTTCTGTTTTATAAAATTTGAACTGTTTTGTTCTGCTCCAAACAATAAAATTGTAAAGAAACAAGAAATAAAAAATATTTTAGCCAATATTTCTCCTTTTAACCCCTAATATATTTACTTTGCATGTACTCACTTGCGGCTTCTTCTTCAGCTGCTAAAAGTGCTTTCATCTTCTCTTTTTTCTGTTCTTCTAAAATATAATTAAACTGTTCACTCTCTTTTTGTAACTCCACAAGTTCATTTACAACTGCTTCATATTTTTTATCTAAATTTTTCTTTTTTGCATTTAATTTACTCATATGTAATTTCATTGTATTTTTATGAATTTGTAATATTGTAAAATCAGATATTGCTCCGTGAGGTTGAACTCCTGTAGTATTAATTTTAGCCTGAGTAACTGCAAGTTCAGTCTCAATGGCATTTATTTGGCTCATTAATTGGCCTTTTTCCATAAGTTTTCTATCTATTTGAGTCTGTTTTAGTTCATATAATTTTTCTATCATTTTATTTCCCAAAAACTAACATTATATCCCATAAATCATGGGCATAAGTTACTATATGATCACCCATCCAAGGCAACGAAATCAGTACAAATATCGAAACAAATATTATTTTAGGAACAAAAGATAAAGATGCATCAGAAACCTGAGTAACTGCTTGAAAAATTGATATTAATAGACCAATAACCATACTTACAATAAGCGAAGGCATACCTAATATCAAAATTATTTTTACTGTGTTCTCAGCAATTCCAATTAAATCCATTTCCATATATTAATCTTTTATCTTTATTGTTATCTCCAAAGTTTTATTATTCAATAATTTTTGTACTAAAGCCACGATATCTTGTGCATTTGAACTATCCAATGTTATTGAGTCTGCACTACTTGAAGTTGTTACACTTGGCTTTATCTCTTCAATACTTGGCAAAGAAGTAGTTGGCTTTATGTCTTCATTTAATCCCTCTAATGCAGATAAAACATCATTTTCATTTAAACTATCTAATTCAGAAAACTCATTATTTGCCATCTCTTCTCCTTTTGCTACTATATTCTCTTTTATATTTTCTATTTCTTTTTTACTTATTATATCATTATTTTCTTCAGTATTCTTTTCATCAGGAAGATTCATCAACTCATCTAAATCACTTAAATCATCTTCAGAAGCATGCTCTTCATCTAAAGCATCTGATAATTCATCTTTTAACTCATCAGGTGTTATCTCATCTAATTTATTATTATCTTCTTCTTTATATCCATCAATATCCATATTTAGAAGCTCATCTAAATCAGACATATCTTGAATTTTATCATCACTTGGAATATCATCCAAATCTTCTGGCATATTCATTAAATCATTCATTGATGAATCATTATTTTGCTTCTCTAAATTCTCTAAACTATTAAAAAAATCATCATCTGTTTCATTTTCATCATATTTTTTTGTAGCTGACATCTGTGCATATGTTAAAGGCTCGTCATTTTCATTTATATATTCATTAAAATAATCTTTTGATGAAGTAGCTATATCACTATCTTCCATCTTCACAGATTGGTCAAAAAAGTCATTCATCTCTTCACTATCATCATTTGGATCAATATGTGTTAAAAGAGAACTCAACTCATCATCTAAAGGTTCAAAATCCTCATCATGCTCTTCTTCATAAGCTTCATCAACTATATTTCTAATTGATTCTTCTACTTCTGCATCAACTACATTTTTATGGGAATTTGAAGAATCAATTTTATTCAAAATATGAGTTGTTAACTCTTCCAATGAATTAACAGACATATCACCAATTCCATGGTCAAGGAGATACTCTTGCTCTATTCCATCTTTTGGTCTTAAAAATTTAAATTTTGAATTTATTGATTTTTTCTTTATTATTTTTGAATCATCAATTAAGTAGATATCTTCAGGGTTATCTTCAATTGCATCTTTTAAATCATCTAGATTATCTAACTGGATGATAGCACTGCTTTCATCTAATCTAAACTTAACATTGGCATGTTCTAGAAGATTATTTATTTCTTCTTTAAAGTCCGAATTTCCGTAGATATAAATATTCAAATACAACCCTAAAATAATTTTTGTATAGATTATACCTACATTTTATAAAATTTTAGATAAAATTAATTGAAATTGAATAAGGGTATATTTCTTTGAAAAACATCGTTGCTATTTTACTATTTTTAACATCAACAATTTTTGCACAAACAATAAAAGACATCTCTAATGTTGTAGGAATTAGGGATAACCAATTAATCGGATATGGATTAGTGGTAGGTCTTGCAGGAACTGGTGACAAGAGCCAATTTACGATGCAATCACTGCAAAATTTACTTAGAAATTCATATATTAAAATTCCTACATCTTCAATTAAATCAAAAAATATAGCAGCTGTTATGGTAACAGCAAAATTGCCTGCTTTTTCAAGACAAGGTGACAAAATAAAGATAAAAGTTTCAGCTATTGGAGATGCTAAATCTATTGACCATGGGCAATTACTTTTAACTCAACTAAAAGGTGTTGATGGTAATGTTTATGCTTTAGGACAAGGTACAATTATTGCAGATTTAAATAACCTTACAACAGGTTTTATTTATGATGGTGCTACAATTGAAAATGAAGTTGAGTATGATTTAAAAGATGAAAGTATGATTACTCTAAGTTTGAAAAAAAGTAGTGCAAAACATGCCTTTGCAATTGAGAACAAAATAAATAAAAGATTTGGTAAAAATATTGCTGTTGCAGAAGATACAAGAACAATAAATGTAAAAAAACCAAATGATATGTCAATGGTTAAATTTTTATCTATTGTTCAAAATATAAAACTTGATGATTCATTTAAGAAAAAAATCATCATAGATATTAATAGAGAGATAATTATTGCAGGTGCTGATATTAAAATTGAACCAGTTACAATTTCAAGAGATAATTTCACATTAAGAGTAAAAAAATCTCCACTTACAAATGAACAGTGGAATGACAATGCAATAAATAAAGGTGTTGACATTGGAGATGAAGTAAAAATAGGAAATCAACCTGTTGTTAACATTGACAATGCATTAATAAATACAAAAAGTGCTCCAACAGTTTCTGATTTGATGAGAGCAATGAAAATTATGAAATTACCAATTACAGATATAATTGAGACTATAAAACTTATAAAAGATTTAGGTTCAATTGATGCTGAAGTTGAAATAAGAGGACAATAATGGCTGAGTTTTTAAGTCAAGATGAAATTGATGCTCTATTAGATATTGCCGAACAGGGCGAAGATATCGACACAACTGTCGAAGAAAAGCCAATATCTAAAGAAAAAAACTATTCAATATACGATTTTAAAAAGCCAAATAGAATCTCTAATGAGCAATTTAAAGCATTCTCAACACTTCATGATAAGATGTTAAGAGATTTAATTACAGATCTTTCTGCAATGCTTAGAAAAATTGTAGATATAAAATTATACTCTATTGAGCAGATGACATATGGGGAATTTATACTTTCTATTCCTCAATTAACTTCACTAAATACTCTATCAATAAAACCTTTAGAAGGAAGAATTGTAATTGAGTGTAACCCAGGTATTTCACATAAGATTATTGCAGAACTTCTAGGTAGTGGTGCAGTTGCAGCAAGTGATAATTTAGATAGAGAACTAACAGAAATAGAAGTTGAAATATTTGATCACTTTTATAGAATGTTTGTAAAACATATGTATAGAGCATGGGATGAAGTAACAACACTTAACTTTAAAATTGAATCAAGAGATACAAATGCAAATGCTATTCAAATTATCTCTGACCATGAAATTGTTTTACTTGTTGTACTTGAGATAACAATTGATGAAGAATCAGGATTTTTATCAATTTGTTACCCTATTTCATATATTGAACAACTTTTAAATAAAATTGTTGAAAGAATCTTCTCAGAAGGTAAAAATAGAAAAATAAGTAGAAAAAGAGATATTACTACACTTATTTCTGGTGCAAAAATGCATGTTGAAGCAATTATGGCAGAAACAGAAATGTATGTTGAAGATATATTAAATATAAAAAAAGGTGATGTAATAGTATTTAATAAAAATGCAACATCTTCTTCTTCAAAAGTATATATAAACAGAAAAGAGAAATTTGTAGGATTATCAGGCTTATCAAACAATAGAAAAGCTGTTCAAATTGAGTCTAATATTGACCACGAAAAACAAGAAACACTTGAAATACTAAGAATTATGAGAGAAGATAGGGAACAAAAAGCAAAAGAGACAAATGCTAATATCAAACGTCTTCTTGCTGAAAAAGGTGTGTATTAAGAAGTAAAAATTACTTCTTAATTACTCAATAGATTCTATACTCCAAGCTATGCTTTCTTTTGCATACATTGGAACTACATTTTCGTTTTTATATTCATAAACTTCAGGAACTAAAAACTCTTTTTTAACTAAAGTTACTCTTTTTTCGATAGCTTTAAATTCATAAATTTTTTGTGCATTTAAACTAACAAATGCATTTAAATTTTCCAGCTTATTATATCTATCAAAAAGTTCCACTAATACTTGTAATGCAATTGGTGAAGTGAATACACCAGCAGCACAACCACAACACTCTTTTTTATGTTTAGGATGAGGAGCACTATCACTTCCAAACATAAGCTTTGGATGTGCACTCAATGCAGCATTAAGTAATGCGCTTCTATCTTCATATCTTTTTGCAATTGGTTTACAAAATAGATGTGGTTTTAATGCTCCACCTGCAACATCATCAAGAGTAATTAAAAGATGATGTAATGTAACAGTTGCATATAAGTTATCATATTTATCCAATAACTCAACGGCATCTTTTGTAGTTATATGTTCCATAATGATTTTTAGTTTAGGAAAAGCCAATGCCAAAGATTCATAAATAGGCATAAACTCTTTTTCTCTATCCATTACAAAACCATTAGTTTCTCCATGAACACATAATGGAATATTTAACTCACTCATTATCTCTAAAGTTGGACGAAGTGTTTCTATATCCATTGAAGAAACACCATTTTCTGAGTTTGTTGTAATTCCTGCAGGGTATAATTTTATACCAATTATTTCATCTTTTATATCATTTAAAAACTCATAAGAATAGTCATTTTTAAAAAACAGAGTCATAAATGGCTCAAAATTATCATCTTTACATGCTTGTTTTATTCTATCTTTATATGATAATAAAGCATCTTTTGTAGTAACTGGTGGCACTAAATTTGGCATAATTAGCGCACCAGCAAAAGTATTAGAAGTTTTTGGACCTACTAGTTTTAGCATATCTTCATCTCTTAGATGAAGGTGCATATCCAAAGCAGAATTAATTACGAAGGTTTGCATTATTAGATTGCTTCCTCGTCTTCTTCACCAGTTCTTATTCTTACTACTTTTTCAACAGAACTAACAAAAATTTTACCATCTCCAATTTTTCCAGTTTTTGCTGAATCAGTAATTATTGATATAATATTATCAACTTCATCATCTGCGATAACTAATTCGATTTTTATTTTAGGTAAAAAATCAACAACATATTCAGCACCTCTATATAACTCAGAGTGACCTTGTTGTCTTCCGTATCCTTTTACATCAGATACTGTCATACCAGTAATTCCTGCTTCACTTAAAGCGTCTTTTACATCTTCAAGTTTAAATGGTTTAATAATTGCTTCTACTCTTTTCACTATTATTCCTTTTTTTAATTAGTTATATTTTAACAAAATTTGTTTAAATTAATATTATCTTAAAGCAATAATGACACTTAATGTATATTAAAATGCTCTTTTAAATTCTGGATATGCTTCAAGACCACACTCTTCTACATCTAATCCTTGTACTTCTTCATCATGGCTAGCTCTTAATGGAATAATTTTATTTATAATAAATAATACAATATATGAAGAAACAAAAGCAAATATACCTACTACAAATATACCTTTAATTTGTCCTAATAGTGTAATACTATCTCCATTACTTGCAAAAATACCAACTGCTAATGTTCCCCAAATTCCATTTACTAGATGAACTGATAATGCACCAACTGGATCATCTATTCTTAATCTATCAAAAAATGATACGGCAAATACAACTAATGCTCCACCAATAGCACCAATTAATATTGGAGTATGAATATCATATAAATCAGGACCTGCAGTAATTGCAACTAAACCACCTAAAGCACCATTTAAAATCATAGTTAAATCTAATTTTTTGTATTTTAAATACATAATAATTGATACGATAATTGCACCTGATAAACCTGCTGTATTTGTATTTAAGATAGTTAAAGCAACTGCATCTGCATTCTCTTTACTTGCAATTGAACCTACACTTCCACCATTAAATCCAAACCAACCTATCCATAAAATCAATGCACCTAATGTAACTAATGGAATATTTGAAGCAGGGATTACTCTAATTGCTCCATCTTTTGTATATCTTCCATGTCTTGCACCAATTACTAAAATAGCAGCAAGTAAAGCCCATCCACCTGTACTATGAATAACAGTTGAACCAGCTAAATCATACATACTAAGTTCTAAAAATGTACCTTCTAAGAAATTACTTCCCCATGATACATTTACAATCAAAGGATATATTATTGCAGCCATTACTACTGTAAATATTGTTAAAGGAATTACTTTAGCTCTTTCACTAACTCCTCCACTCATAATATTTACAACTTTTCCTACAAATGCCATTTGAAATAGAAATGCAGCCCATTTACTCATACTATCACTACCAAAATCACCAAATGCTATAGAATACCCAACTAATAAAAAAGCCATTGAGGCAACACAATAAATTAATGTATTGATAGTTAATACTGCAGTCACATTTTTTGTTCTTACAAGTCCTGCTTCTAACATAGCAAAACCAGGAACCATAAAAATAATTAACACCATTGCAAAGATTGCAAAAAGTGTATCAATTATATAAGAAATTGAACCTAATTCCATATAATTATCCCTCCGTTTATTTATGGAGGTAATTATATAGTTTATTTCATCTATTTAAGAGTATACAATTGTATATAAAATATACAATTGTTTAAAAAGAGGTATTGCTACCCCTTTTTTATACAGCTTCTGCACCTTTTTGTTCAGTTCTAATTCTTATTACATCATCTAAGGGTATAACAAAAATTTTACCATCACCAATTTTTCCAGTTTTAGCTGCTTCGATTATAGCTTTGATTGTTGCATCTACATCTTCATCATTTACAACAACTTCAATTTTATTTTTTGCTAGAAAGTCAACAATATATTCAGCACCTCTATATAATTCAGAGTGACCTTGTTGTCTTCCATATCCTTTTACATCTGATACAGTCATACCAGTTATACCAATATCAACTAATGCTTCTTTTACATCATCTAATTTAAAAGGTTTAATTATCGCTTCAATTTTTTTCATTCTACAATCCTTTTTTTAATAATTATGATCTTTTGAATTCTGGATAAGCTTCTAAACCTGTTTCGTGAATATCTAATCCATTTACTTCAGTCTCTTCATCAACTCTTAATCCCATAACCATATCAAGGATTTTCCATACAATAAATGATGATACAAAAACAAAGATACCAATAACTACTACACCTTTTAATTGTGCGAAGAATGTAACTTCAGGGTTAAAAATACCTACAGCTAATGTTCCCCAGATACCTGCAACTAAGTGAACAGATAAAGCACCTACTGGATCGTCAATTTTTAATTTATCCCAGAAAGGAACTGCAACAACAACTAAAGCACCACCAACGATACCTTCAATAAATGCAACTACCATTCCTAAATCAGGTCCTGCAGTACAAGAAACTAAACCAGCTAAAGCACCATTTAATACCATTGTTAAATCAACTTTTTTATAAATAAGTTGAGTTAAAATAGCAGCAGCAACAGCACCAGCAGCAGCAGCCATATTTGTATCAGCAACAACCATTGCAATTCCATCAATATCAGCTTTAGAACCTAATGCTAATTGAGAACCACCATTAAATCCGAACCATCCCATCCATAAAATGAATGTACCAAGTGTAGCTAATGTTAAGTTTGAACCTGGAATTGGTCTTACTTGTCCATCTTTACCATATTTACCTTTTCTTGCTCCTAAAATAAGTACACCAGCAAGAGCAGCCCATCCACCAACAGAGTGAACAATTGTAGAACCAGCAAAGTCAGAAAATCCTGCTATTACTCCACCTAATTCAGTTCCACCCCATGTCCAGTGACCTTGAATTGGATAAATTACACCACTTAATACTACTGTAAAGATTAAGAAAGGCCATAATTTCATTCTTTCTGCAATTGTTCCTGAAATAACTGATGCAGCAGTTGCAACAAATACTACTTGGAAAAAGAAGTCTGCCATCACAGGGTAACCCATCGCTTCATTTGTTTTACCTGATAACATTGCTCCTGTACCAATGAAAGCTGAACCATCACCATACATAAAGTTATACCCAATAAAATAGAACATAATACAAGAGATTGCAAATAAAGCAATATTTTTTGTTAAAACAGTTGCATTATTTTTTGTTCTAGTTAATCCAGCTTCTAACATAGCGAAACCAGCTGCCATCCACATAACAAGAATTCCTGCGAATACGAATAGGAATCCATCTAATATATATTTTACATCAGCAAAATTTTCCATAAGTCTCCTTTGGTTTTTATGCTGTCAGTATAAAATATTTAAAAAATTTTGTAAACATACTATGTGTATATTTTTTATACATTTTAATTTTATTGTTTATTCTTTAACAAGTACACTATTTTTTTATTTACCCACTATGTTTTCGTAGTTTATATACAAATGTTTATTTTTTATACAGTATTTTATTGGTAAATATAGTTATTTTGATATAATAGACAGATTAAAGGAGTTTGTATGAGAGAGTTTTTGGATCTTTATGAAGAAAACAAAGAAAAAATTGAGTACTACTTACAAGAAAGTTTGAAAAACATGGGAAAGCTTTCTATACATAAGAACTACAATTTTATACAATTGTTTAATTTATTTCCATCTTTAGAATTAGTTTACATTGTAAATAAAGACTCTAAAGTACAAATTTCACCAGATATGTATAAACATAAAACAGATAATAAAGGAAAAGATAAAGATAGATCACATCTTCTTTCAAAACTTGAGCTAAAAGATAATTATATTGCACTTTCAAAACCTTATATAAGTAGTGCAACAAGAAATAACTGTATTACTGTTTCTATAAAAGAAGGTGATGAGATTATTTTTTTAGATTTTAGACTTGATATATTATTAGAAAAGTTAAACTTAATTGAATTACATAAACCTTTTCATAGTATAACAAAAGCCTTTTATTTATTTGTTGGTTTTACAATGATTGCATTAGCAACTATTACAATTCTATTTTCATTATATGATTTTGGAATATATCTATTTAAAAATCAAGATATTAAACTTGAGCTAATGTTTAAACCAATTATTGCTTTAACTCTTGGAATTGCTATATTTGATTTGGCAAAAACTATTTTAGAACAAGAAGTTTTTTTCAAATCTTATGCAAAAAACTCAAGAGTAGAGACAAAAATGATTACAAAATTTTTAATTACAATTATAATTGCTTTATCAATTGAAGCTTTAATTGTAGTATTTAAAATTGCAATTGCAGATTACGACAAGATGGTTAATGCGCTATATTTAATAGCAGGTGTTTCGCTAATATTAATAGCATTATCAATTTTTATATACTTTACCAAAAAGAAAAAATAAAGGAGAATAGATGGAAGATTTTATTGCAGTATCACCTAATTCAAAAGAGATTTTAAATTCAGCTAAACTTTTACAATCAGTAAATATTCATGCTTTAATTTTTGGAGAAATAGGTGTTGGGAAAAAGACTTTAGCCAAGTACATTGTGCCAGAAGCAAGACTTTTTACTCCACATGAGTTACAAAGAGATATTACAGATGGCGTTTTATCACTAAATAAAGAATCAATTGTTATTGATAAAATAGAGCATATTACAAATGTTGATTTATTACTATCTTGGATAGAAGAAAATGAGATAAGAGTAATTGCCACAACTGAAGCTTTATCTTTAAATAACAAACTAAACGATATATTCTCTATTACTCTAAGTATTCCTCCTTTATCTCAAAGAGAAGATGATTTAAAACTATTAACACAGAAATTCTCAAATGAAGCAAGTCAAGTATTAAGAAGTGAAAAAATTGTTCCATCTAAATTAATGCTAAATACAAGTAAAAATGCCCATAGTTTAAGAAAATCAATCTATTTTTCATACCTATTTGAAACAATTGGTGAAGATGAGATTTTGATGTTTTTAGAAAACTATATGCTTACAAATCTTGAAGGTGATAACTCATACAAAGATTTCTTATATCTATTTGAAGTACCTTTATTAAAAGCTTCAAAGAAAAAATATAAATCACAAGTTCAAATGGCTAAACATCTTGGATTAAATAGAATAACTCTAAGAAAAAAACTAGATATTCATAAAGAGTTATTATTATGATAAATACATTAAATGAAGTAAATCTAGAAGTAGAAGAGCTTATTTCAAATAATGCAAGCAATTTTGAAATATCAAAAGTGTTTAGAAATCATATAAAAGAGTATAAAAAATCTATTGATACTATCTTAGACACAACAGGTGGAAAAGATTTTTTTGTAAAAAATACAAAACATATAGATAAATTTCTTATCTCATTATATAAATATATTTTGAGAAAATACTTCGGTTCTTATCAACCAATGAGTACTTCAATTCCTATTACTTTAGTTGCATTGGGAAGTTATGGTAGAGAGCAACTTTGCATATATTCAGATATAGATTTGATGATACTTTATGAAGATATCAAAGGCTATAATCTTAGAGAAATCATGGAAGAGTTTATTACTTTAGCATGGGATTGTGGATTAAAACTTGGTTCTAGAGTACATGAACTAAAAGAAGTTGAAGAAGCTGTAAAAGAAGATATCACAATAAAAACTGCAATTATTGAATCAAGAGTTATTTATGGTTCTAAACATCTTTGGTTTGCTTATGAAAATACTCTAAATAATATTAGAAGAACAGATGTAAAAGAGTTTGTTACTCAAAAATTAGAAGAGCATAAACAAAGACTTCTAAAAAATCCTTTGAAAATGGAACCAAATGTAAAAGATGGATATGGTGGTCTTAGAGAATCAAATATGATTTTTTGGATGTCATATATTCTTTATGGTGCAAAAAGTACAAAAGATTTAATAGGAAAAGAGATAAGTGAAGAGGAACACAAAACATATAGAAGTGCATTAGAGTATATTTTCCAAATTAGAAATGCTTTACACAATATTTCTAAGAAAAAACTGGATATGGTAAATTTAGATGTATTACCAGAACTTAGTACAAAATTAGGTTTTGTAAATACTCCTAGATATACAAAAGAGCGACAATGTATGTCAAAACTTTTAGGGGCACTTCATACTATTCACTTCTTTTCAACTATTATTGTAAAAAAATTCACAAGAGTTTTATTAGATGATAGAGCAGATATAAAACTAATAAAAGATTCAAGACTAAAAAAAGATATTTATCTACATGAAGGTAAAATTTATACTTCATTTAAAAGAAAACCTATTACTTTAAATGCTTTATTAAAAGAATTAATAGCTCTTCCAAGTGAAGTAAGCTCTTTTGATATGTCATATATTTACTTTGCTAGCAAAACAAAAATACCAAGAAAACAAAGTAAAGAGTTAAAGAAAAATATAAAAGCTATTTTATTTAAAGATAACCTATATCCAATTATAAAACTTTTATACAATTCAAGCTTATTTAAAACAGTATTACCTATTACAAAAAAAATAATAAATCAACCACAATTTGATGGATACCATCAACATCCAGTTGATATTCATTCAATTAGAACACTAAAAAAAGTAGAAAACATTGAAGATGATTTTGTAAGAAGTATTTATGAATCTTTTAATAATACAGAAAAATCAATAGTTAAAATGGCTGCGTTACTACATGATGTAGGAAAAGGAAGAACAGCTGACCACCACATTGCAGGTGAAAAACTATTTAAAAACTTCGCAACATCACTAGAATTAGATGAAGTTCATATTCAAACTGCGGCACATTTAATTAGATATCATAATATGATGAGTGCATACTCTAAAAATGAAGATATCTATTCAGAAAGAATTATCTTAGCATTTACAGGACTTGTAAAAACTGAGCAAATATTAAAAATGCTTTATGTAGTTACATATGCAGATATTTCTGCTGTTGGAGAAGGAATTTATAATAGTTCTATTTCATCACTATTAAAAGAGTTATATTTACAATCTCTACCTGCTTTTGAAAATCAAGATTTAGTAAAAGAAAGCTCAAGAAGAATTGCAAAAATCAATGCAATAAAAAATCTAAAAAGATACAAAGATTTACCATATATTACAAAGAAAAAAATCTCTTATATCTCTTCTAATCAAATTTTCTTAAGATTAAAAGCTGATGATATTTTAGATATTGCAATAAAAGCAAAAGATGTAAATAATTATATTTATAAAATCACAAATAATGAACGATTAGTAATAAGAATCATTAGAAAAGATTCTTTAAACTTAGGTTTTTTACTTGGAAATTTAGAGTTTTTAAATATTTTTAGTATGGACATATATAAATTATATGATGAGAAAAAAGCTTTTGAAATCACTTTTAGTGAAAAAGTAGAAGATGATGATTTGGCATATATAAAAAATATTATAGAAAACTCTTTTGATATGACAAAAAAACAAAAAATCAAAAAACCTATTATTAAAAAATCACAAATAGAAGCAAACTGTAATCACAGTCCATACTTAGCTTCACTTCAAATTAGAGCAAAAGATCAAAAAGGTTTATTTGCTTATGTTGCAAAAATATTTGATGATTTTAATATAGAAATAGAAAGTGCAAAACTAGCAACTACAAAAGGCTATACAAGAGACCTTATTCTAATAGAAAAAAATGGTGAATTTTGTGGAAAACAAGAAGAGATTGTAAAATTAATCTGCCAAGAAGAAGAGTGATTACCTCTTCTTTCATCTTTTAACTTTTTACGTTAATTAGCATAAAATCAATTTTTAGATAAAATATCTATCTTACCTATAAGCAAAAAAATCAAATAAAACAAGGAATTAAATGTATCAAACCATTAAAAAAGATTGGTTTTCTAATATTAGAGCAGATTTATTATCTGGAATAGTTGTAGCGCTTGCACTAATTCCAGAAGCTATCGCTTTTTCAATTATTGCAGGAGTTGATCCAAAAGTTGGGCTTTATGCATCTTTTTGTATTGCTGTTGTTATTTCATTTGTTGGTGGAAGACCAGGAATGATTAGTGCAGCAACTGGAGCAATGGCTTTAGTTATGGTGGATTTAGTTAAAGATTATGGTCTTCAATATCTACTTGCAGCTACACTTTTAACTGGTATATTTCAAATAATTTTGTCATACATTGGTATTCATAAACTAATGAGTTTTGTTGCAAGAGCAGTTGTTATTGGGTTTGTAAATGCACTTGCCATACTTATTTTTATGGCTCAACTTCCAGAACTTACAAATGTAACTTGGCACGTATATGCACTAACTATTGCAGGACTTGGAATAATTTATCTTTTTCCATATGTTCCTAAAATTGGGAAAATGCTACCTTCACCTTTAGTAAATATAGTTGTTCTTACTATTTTTGTATATATTATGGGACTTGATGTAAGAACAGTTGGTGATATGGGACAACTACCAGATGCATTACCTGTATTTTTTATTCCTGATATTCCTTTTAATCTTGAAACATTAAAAATTATCTTACCTTATTCAAGTGCTTTAGCAATTGTTGGTTTATTGGAGTCTTTTATGACAACTACAATTGTTGATGAGTTAACAGATACAAAAGGTGATAAGAAAAAAGAAGCAAGAGGACAAGGTATTGCAAATATTGCAACAAGTTTCTTAGGTGGTATGGCAGGTTGTGCTATGATTGGTCAATCAATAATAAATATAAAATCAGGGGGAAGAGGAAGATTATCAACTTTTACTGCTGGATTTTTACTTTTAATTATGGTTGTATTTTTAAGTGATATAATTTCACAAATACCAATGGCAGCTTTAGTTGCAGTTATGATTATGGTTTCAATTGGTACATTTGATTGGGCTTCAATAAAAGGATTAAAAGAACTTCCTTTATCTACAAATATTGTAATGCTTACAACTGTTTGTGTTACTGTTTATACACATAACTTAGCACATGGTGTAATATCTGGTGTTTTACTTGCATCACTATTTTTTGCAAACAAGATATCTCACTTTATGTATTGTGAAACTTCTTATGATGAAAAAAATGATGTTAAAACATATAAATTTGTTGGTCAAGTTTTTTTCAATAGTTCAGATAAATTCTATGAAACATTTGATTTTAAAGAAGTATTAGATAAAGTAATTATAGACTTATCTAAAGCACATTTCTGGGATGTATCTGCTGTTTATGCTTTAGACAAAGCCGTAATCAAATTTAGAAGAGAAGGTTGTGATGTAGAAGTTGTTGGCAAAAATGAAGCCAGCAAAACTATTATTGATAGATTTGGTATTCACGATAAACCAGAAGAGATAGACAAAGTAATGGGAGGCCACTAAAATGAGTTATGTTTTATGTTGTGTTGATGGTAAAAATTTTTCATATGACACTTGTGATTATGCTGTATTAGTTGCAAATAATATGAATCTTCCTTTGAAATTTTTAAATGTTGTAGAGAGAACTTATAGCGTTACTAGTATTGATTTATCAGGTAGCTTAGTGCTTGGTGAACGAGAAGAGATGCTAGAAGAGTTAGCAAGAGAAGAAGAAAAAGAGTGTAAAAAAGTAAAAAAAGAGGGAAAAGAGCTTCTTAATGAATTAAAATTAAGAGCTATGAAAACTTGTAAAAATGAAGTATCTATTTCACAAATTCATGGAGAGATTATTGAAAATATTTCTGAATATGAAAATGATATTGAAGCATTAGTAATAGGAATTACAAGTCATGAAGAACACAAAATTGGTGAAAATGTAAAAGAGATAATAAGAGCTATTCATAAACCTGTATTATTAGTTAATAGCAAATTTGAAGAGCCTAAAAAAATGCTTATTGCATATAATGGCTCAACAGAATCAAAAAAATTATTAGACCAAACTTCAAACAACCCTCTATTTAAAGATATAAAAAGAGATATTGTTAATCTAAATACAAATGAGGCTGAAGGATTAAAACTTCTAAATGAAGCAAGAGAAATCTATGCTAAGAAAAATTATGAAGTAAACACAACTATTTTAAATGGAACAAGTGAAAATTTATTGATTGAATATTTCAATGAAAATAATTGTGATATTTTAACAATGGGAGCATTTGGTCACTCTAGAATAAAAGAGTTTATTTTTGGAAGTTTCACATCTGAAATAATAACAAAAATGAAAAAACCTATTTTACTTTTTAGATAAAAGAAGAAGAATTTATTTTCTTCTTCTTTTTTTCACTGCATCATATGAAAAAATTATAAGTGCTATCCAAATTATTATAAATGTAATAAATTTATTTATATTTACCTCTTCATTATATAAAAATATAGCAACAAAAAAAGCAACGGTTGGTCCACTATATTGTAAAAAACCCAATGTTGTTAAATCTAATCTAATTGCTGCACTATTAAACCATAATAGAGGCAATACAGTTACTAATCCACTTAAAGCTAAGATAAACATATTGTAAGAGTCTAAAGTATTAAATACACTTGTGGAATTTTCATATACAAAATATAGATAAAATGCTGCAAAAGGAAGCATAATAATAGTTTCTATAAATAATCCAGGCAATGATGCTATTTCAACTTTTTTTCTTACCATTCCATAAAAACCAAAAGAAAAAGCTAATCCTAGTGCAATTAAAGGAATATTACCGATTGTTATTAACTGATAACAAATTGCTACAAAAGCTAAAGTAATAGCTACTTTTTGAAGTCTATTTATTCTTTCATTAAATATAAAAAAGCCTAACGCTACACTAACTAATGGTGTAATAAAATATCCTAAACTTGCCTCAACTATTTTATTAACTGAAATTGCATATATAAAAGTAAACCAATTAAAAGATATAAGTAATGAAGCAATAATTAAATACTTCATTTTTTTCATACTTCTAAAAATTGGTTGTAAAGTATAAAATTGTTTACTTATAAATAGTAGAAAAATTAAAACAACAACAGAGAAAATAACCCTTGCTGCTAAAATTTCAAAGGGAGGAACCATCATTACTTGTTTGTAATAAATAGGAACCAATCCCCAGAAGAAAAATGCACAAAGTGCATATATTAAACCTAATTTTCTTTCATCCAAAATATAACTCTTTTTTTATTTTTTGTAATTATATTTTGTTATTACTTTACTTTAGGTAAGTATTGATACTAAATTACTAAATTAAGATATTTTAGCTTTTTAATAATGTTGCAATTTCTTGTGCTGTTAATAATTTTCCTGTACTTTTTACAACTCCATCAACTACTAAAGCAGGTGTACTCATAACTGAATATTCCATAATTTTTTGCATATCTTCAACTTTTTCTATTTGTGCAAATAATTTTTCATTTGCCACTGCTGTTTTTGTATTTTCAAAAAGAGCTTTACATTTAGAACAACCAGTTCCTAAAATTTCAATTTTCATTTTTTATCCTTTATAAAATTGTATTAAATATATATCCAATAATAATAATTCCACTACCTATTATTAGAAAAAATGTTGCTATTAATTTTGTGTGCAACAATCTTTTTAAAATCATCGCTTCTGGTAAAGATAAAGCTGTAACTGCCATCATAAAAGATAGTGCACTACCTAATAACATTCCTTTTGAAGTCAAAACTTCAACCAAAGGCATAACTCCAGCTGCACTTGCATACATTGGAATACCTAAAACTACTGATAATGGAACTGCATACCAAGCATCTCCACCTGTATATTTAGCAATAAAATCAGTAGGAATATATCCATGAATAAATGCACCAACAGCAACACCTAAAACTACATATAAATATATTTTTTTAAATATATCCATTGTATAAGAAAATGCCTCTTTAACTCTTTCTTTGTTATTCATAGTTATTGAAGGATTTTCACAACACCCATCAATTGGTTGAATATCAAGAAGAATATATTTTTCCATTTTCATTTTCCCAATTACAAATCCACCAATAATTGAGACTAATAATCCAAATCCTATATAAATAGCAGTGATTTTCCATCCAAATAATGAGAACAACATTGCAATTGCAATTTCATTATTTAAAGGAGCAGATATTAAAAAAGAAAAAGTTACTCCCAATGGAATTCTAGCTTGCAAAAATCCTAAAAAAAGAGGAATAGCACTACAAGTACAAAAAGGAGTAATTATTCCAAAAATACTTGCTAATATATTTCCAGTAAACTCTGATTTTCCCTGTAAATATGCTCTAACTTTTTCTAAATTAAACCATGTTCTTAAATATGATACTACAAATATTATTCCTATAAGTAAAATAAATATTTTTATTGTATCAAATATAAAAAAATGCAAAGCTTGGGCTAGATGTTCTGTTTTATCTAATCCCATTAAATTATAAACTAAATAATCTACAAACTTTTCCCAATAACTAAACATTTAAAACTTCTTTTATTTTTGGCAATAGAATTCTTTCTATTTCATCATATGTTTGCTCAAATGCTTCATAACCTTTTTTATCTGGGTCTTCAAATCCAATATGAATCTTTTTTACAGGTTTAGGAAACATAGGACAAGTCTCATTTGCATGGTCACATACAGTTACTACTAAATCATAATCATTTTCTATTACTGTATCTAATGTTTTACTATGATATGAACTTTTCCAAATATTTTTACTTTCTAGAAGTTTTTTTGCATTAGGATTTACTTTTCCACTTGCTTTTACACCACTTGAGTGAGCTTCAACTCCATCAAGTTTTGCATTTATTAAAGCTTCAGCGATAATACTTCTACATGAATTCCCTGTACATAAAATTAGAACTTTTTTCATCTTAATTCCTTTTTATATTAATGTTAATAAAACGATGAATAACACTGGTGGTGTCACAACTAAACCAAATTTTGTATATTGCCAAAATCCAATATGAACACCTTTTTTACTTAATACATGTAACCATAATAGCGTAGCTAAACTACCAAACGGAGTCATTTTAGGTCCTAAGTTACATCCAATTATATTTGCATAAGCTAATACATCATGGGGAACATTTTTTAAAGCTATATCCATTATCATAACTGTCGGCATATTGTTCATAATTGCACTTAAAAATGCAGATATAAATCCAGTTGAAATAACTGCAATAAAATCACCTTTTGTTGATAAATGCATTAATACATTTGATAAATAATCAGTTAATCCAGCATTTTTCAATCCATAAACAACTATATATAAACCTATACTAAACCATACAACTTGCCAAGGTGCAGTTTTTATTGTAAGCCATGCTTTTGCATTTTTTGTATAACTTGCGATTGCTAAAAAAATAATTGCACCACTTAAAGCAAATAAACTAACAGGTAAATCAAAATAATCACCTACAAAATATCCAATTAATAAAATCAATAAAAATAACCATGAGAATTTAAATAGTGTTTTACTTTTTAGTACCTCATCAGGATTTTTCAATAATGAAATATCAATTTGTTTTGGAATATCTTTTCTTAAAATCAACCATAAAACAAATATAGAAATAACGGTACTTACAATATATGGTAATATCATATTTGCTAAGTATTCAAAAAAACCAATATTAAAATAGTTTGCAGTTACAATATTTGTAAGATTTGAAAATACAAAAGGCAATGAAGCACTATCACTTATAAATCCACCTGCTAAAATAAAAGCTAAGATAGTCTTTGCATTTAACTTTAATATTTTCATCTTTGCTAAAATAATTGGTGTTAAAATAAGTGCAGCACCATCATTTGCAAAAATTGCAGATACAAATGAACCTAAAAGTAGTGAATAAATAAACATCTTAATTCCACTTCCATTTGATAGTTTTGCCATCTTTATTGCACACCATTCAAAAAAACCTATTTCATCTAAAACCATAGATAAAATTATAATTCCTATAAATGCTAATGTAGCATCCCAAACAATATTTGTAACATCAATTACATCATCAAAATTTACAACTCCCAAGACTAAAGCAACAATTGCTCCTATTATGGCAGTTGTTCCTATTTGTAATCCTTTTGGTTGCCATATTACAAATACCAAGGTTATTATAAATATACCACTTGCTAAAAACATTCCCATCCTTTATTTAAATATATCAAGATATATTGATATATAAAAATCAAAAAAAAAGAGTTAATAACCCTCTTTTTCTTCAATCTCATCTTTTAAAACATATATATAAGTATCCACATCTAACTCATCATATCTTTCAACCGTAACTTCTTGTCTTATAAACTCACTTCCTTCAAACTCATCAAGATAATCCCAATTATTAATTAAATTTGTTGAATAAAATAAAAATCCGTGAATTGTATCATCACCTTGGTCTAATCTTATTCCAGGATATCCCATACTTGCACTCCAACCAGCATCAATTAGTTTTCCTTTTACCGTTGCAGGGACAAACTTTCCTACAATATTTTCTAATACATATGCATTTGGACAGTTTGGCATAAGTGTTCCATATACAAAAAGTGTTTCTGTCATTAAATATTTTCCTTAGTACAACTTTTTTTTAAAGAGGGTAATTCTATATCTAAAAACATTATCTCTTTTATACATGATAATCTAAACTCATCAAGTGGATTTCTTATACTATAATAAGCCCATCTTCCTTGTCTATCAACTCTTAAAAATCCTGCTTCTTTTAATATTTTTAGATGTCTTGATAATCTTGATTGTATCATTTCAAAAGAGTTTTCCAAATCACATACACAACAAGAACCATGAATATTAATAAACTTTAATATTTTTACCCTTGTCTCATCATTTAAAGAAGATACTGTTTTTAAGAATATATCCATAATCTCTCTTTTTTATGTTTTAAGAAATTATATCACAATTTTATACATATATCAATATATCTTGATATATGTATATTAATATTTTAAAATTTTCTTTTAAAATTAAATGTTATTTTTCTAGGTTCACCAGAATAAAGTCTATAATCGTTTGTTCCAGATTCATAATATTTTTTATCTGTAATATTCTCTACATTTAATGCAAGTTCCCAATCTTTTAAAGAGTAATGAAGTCCCATATCATATCTTGTATAAGATGGCAGTTCAACTCTTGTTGTTTTTGATGAACTTGTATATGTTTTATCTCTATATACAACTCCTGCTGTAACACCCAATGTTCCATCATATATTTTTTTAGGAATATTATATCTTGTAAATAAAAATGCTGTTGATTCTGGACTATTTTTAGGAGTATTTCCCATATCTTTTCCACTTACATACTCAGTTTCATTATATGCATAACCTGTTTTAAATTGCCAGTTTGCAGTTGGTAACCATTGTATTTCTGCTTCAATACCTTTACTTTCAACCTCACCTTTTAACTCATAATATCCACCAGGATTACTCTCAGCAACATTTTCTTTATTAATTTTATAAAAAGATAAAATTGTATTTAGTTTTTCAGAAATATTGATTTTTGTTCCAACCTCAAATTGCTCTGATTTTTCAGAATCTAAAGAGTTTCCAGTTTTATCAACTCTCTCAGCTGAGTTTGGATCATAACTTTGAGCATAACTTCCATAAATAGAAAATGTATCATTTATATTATAAACTGCACCAATAGAACCCACATAATCAGTTGATAATTTAGTCATATTATCAACACAATTACCTCTTAAGCACTCGAAATCAATTTTTGTTCTATCTACTCTTAATGAACCAACTAATGTCAATTTATCTGTTACATCAATTTTATCTTGAACATAAAGACCTGCACTATAAGATTTTGTTTCTCTTCTATTCCCTTCATTATCAACAGCATCACCGCCTAATTTAGGATTAAAGATATTTAAATTAGGAGAAACAGTTCCTCCATAAACTTTTCTTACAAAATCTGTTCTTTTATATGCACCAGAAAGACCAAATAACATATTATGATTCATATCTAATAGTTTTGTATTATATTTCAAATTTGTATCAAAACTATGCCAATCTCTCTCATTGTATTGATGTCTATTTCTTCTTGTTAATGTTGTATCTTCTATATTAACACTATTATTAACTCTTCTATTTTCATATAATTTTCTATCATCTTCATGAAAAACACTTCTCCAAGCAAATTTATAAGATAATTCACTATTTATATAATGGTCTAAACTTATATCAAAAGCTGTACCTTTATCATTATCATAATCATTTTTTTCTTGATAAACAGTCTCTAATGATGCTACATCATTTATATTATGATTAGCAGCAGCAAGTCCATCATCTGCACTTCCTTTTTCATTTCCATATTCCATTGCAACCAATAAAGAAGTATCATCATCAATATTCCATAAAAGACTAGGATAGATATATAAGTTTTTAAAATTTACATCTTTTCTATATGAATCTATTTTCTCACCAACAACAATAAATCTATAAAAAAGATTATCTGTTAATGGCCCAGTTGAATCAAAAGTAGTAGTTATTCCATTATCTTCACCAAACTTAGAACTATCAGTCATATAAGTTTGAAAAGATGTATCAATTGAAAAACTCTGTTTTGATTGGGGAAGTTTTGTTTGAATATTTACTAAACCACTTGGTTGCATAGCTCCATAAAGAACAGAAGCAGGACCTTTTACAACTTCAATTCTTTCTACATTTGCAGTTGAAGGTGAACCCATTCTACTAATTAATCCTGACATTCCATTTACTTGTATATTTTGTAAATTTGTCTGAAAACCTCTTATCATTATTGCATCAGCATTTTTACCAACTTTTGTTACACCTGTTGTGTAATCATATGTATCTTCTATTCTTTGGGCTTGTAAGTCATCAATTAAAGATTTTTTAGTAACAAAGACAGAGTACGGAGTCTCTTTATCACTAAATTCACCTTTCATACTACTTGAAGAATACTCTTCAAAGTAAGATTCCTGTGCTCCAACAACTAAAACACTCTCTAGTTCTTGAGCAAAAATTGTTGCATTATTTAACAAAAATAAAAATGCAAACATATACCTCTTTTTCATTATTTTTCCTTGTGTGAATTTAAAAAGTGAAGAAGTATATGTAAATATATGTTAATTCATTCTTAATAAAGATTATCATTATTAAGAATGAATATGTAAGATGATTTTAGTAATTTATTTAAAAATTGAGATTACAATAGGAAGAAATATTGCAGTAAACATTCCACTTAATCCCATTGCTAAAGCTGAGAATGCTGCTGCTTTTTCCCCTATTTCTATTGCTCTTGCAGTTCCTATTCCATGAGATATTAAACCAAGTGCAAAACCTTTAGAAGTTTCATGTTTTACTTTCACAAGTTTGAAAATAATTGTTCCAAGAAGTGCTCCTATTATTCCTGTAATGATTACAAATCCAACAGCCAAAGATGGAATTGCACCTATTTGTTTAGAAGTTATAATTGCAATTGGTGCTGTAATTGATTTTGTTGTCATAGATAAAATTGTCTCTAAATTTGCATCTAAAGACCACAACAATCCAACAGCAATAACTATTGAAAATACTCCTGCAACAACTAAAGTAATTGCAATTGGTATAAATAATGACTTTATATATTTTAAATTATTAAATAAAGGCAATGCCAAAGCAACAGTTGCAGGGCCAAGGAAAAAGTGAATGATTTTAACAGAATCAAAATACTCTTCATATGAAGTTCCAGTTAATAAAATAGCACTCATAATTATTATATATGCAATTATAATTGGTTGAAGTAATGTATTTTTATTAGTTTTTTCATATATAATTATTCCTATTTTAAATGATGCCATTGTTAAAATAAGCCAAGTTAATGGTGTTGAAGTTATATAATTTTCTAATGCTTCAAAGTTCATTTTTTGCCTTTTTGTCAGTTAAATAATCCATTAATTTTGCACTAAAAATAAGTGCAACAATTGTACCTACTAATAAAGAGATAAGAATAGCCCAAAACTCTTTTTTCAAAATATCTGCTTGTGTTATAATTCCCATTGCAGCAGGAATAAATAACATTGGTAAATATCTTAGATGAATAAATACAGCATTATCTAAACTTTGAAAACTTCTTTTTCTTATCATTAAAAAAATCAATAACAGTATCATTCCTATAACAGGTCCAGGAACAAGTAAAGAGAAAAGTTTTGATATACACTCTCCAATAAATTGAAAAACAAGTAATACAATAATTCCTTTTAACATTTTTATATCCTTAAAAAAAATGAAATTATAGAGTTTTATAGACTTTTTGTCAACTTTTTATATTTTGTAGACTTTTTGTATTTTTAAAGTTTGTTTATTGTAAGATTCTTTATGAATAAAAAATTAATACCACACATCACAGTTTGTGATGCTATTACAAAGCTTTTCTACCCAAATGTTGAAGTTGTTTTACACGATGTAAAAGAGGAAAAATTAGTTCATATCTCAAATGCTTTTTCAAAAAGAGAGATTGGTGATAAGATGATAAATGATGTTAAAGACTTTAAAGCATTAACAACAGATATCATAGGACCATATGAAAAAGTAAACTTTGATGGTAAAAAACTAAAAACTGTTTCGTCTATTATTAGAGATGAAAATAGTGAAATAATAGGAATAATGTGTATCAACTTCGATATACAAACATTTGAAAATATTTTTGATTCTTTGAAATCTTTTTTAAATCTTGAAGATAAAAAACAATCTCCAAATTTACTATTTTCTCAAGATTGGAAAAGTCATACAAATAGATTGATAAAAAAGTTTTTACAAATAAAAGATAAAAAGATAGAAGAGCTTAAAATAAAACAGAAAAAAGAGTTAATACTATTTTTAAATGATAAAGGTATTTTCTCAATTAGAAATGTTGTTGCATATTTATGTGAGATTTTAGATATATCAAGAGCAACAATATACAAATGGCTTAAACAAGAGAATTAAATCTCTTGTTTAGCTATTATAAATTTTTTCATCTAACTCATTTTCACTTTTTGCAACAAAAACTGTAACCATAGCATCACCTGTAACATTTACAGTAGTTCTTGCCATATCTAAGATTCTATCAATTCCAGCAATAATAGCAACACCTTCTAAAGGTAAATTAACAGAAGTTAAAACAAGTGTCAACATAATTAAACCAGCACCAGGAACACCTGCTGTTCCAATTGAAGCAAGTGTTGAAGTTAAAATAATTGTCAACATATTTGAAAAAGTCAAATCCACACCAAAAGCTTGAGCAACAAACATCGCACATACACCTTGATAAATAGCAGTTCCATCCATATTTATTGTTGCACCTAAAGGTAAAACAAAACTTGAAATTGATTTTGATGTTCCTAAATTATTAACAACATTTGATGTTGTAACAGGAAGTGTTCCAGAACTACTTGTAGTTGTAAATGCAATCATTTGAGCAGGGAAAATACCTTTAAAAAATTTAATAATACTCAATTTAGATATTAATTTAATAGATAATCCATAAGTAAATACCATGTGTAAAATAGAAGCTATATAAACACACAAAATAACTTTTAATAGACTATATAAAACATCCATTCCATATGATGCACTAACCCAAGCCATTAAACCAAAAATACCAAATGGTGCAAAAGATATTACAATATCTGTCATTTTAAACATTACTTCAGAAAAAGAACTGAAAAAATCTTTTACAGGTTTTGCTTTATTACCAGCTAAATTAATAGAGATACCAAGAACAATTGCAAAAAAGATAATTTGTAAGATATTACCTTGAGCTAGACTGCTTATTGGATTTGTTGATACTATATTTAAAAGTGTATCTACTAATGATGGTGCAGTTTTTGAAGCAATAGTTTCATTATTTACTAAAGATACTCCAACACCTGGTTCAAAAATATATCCAAAAGCTAGACCAATTGTTATTGCAACTGCTGTTGTTGCCAAGTAGATGAAAAAAGTTTTTAACCCTACTCTTTTCATTTTAGATAAATCATCCATAGATGTAATACCACTTACAAGTGTTACAAAAATAAGTGGAACAATCAACATCTTAATTAAATTTAAAAATAGTGTCCCTAAAGGTTTTAAGTAAATTGCAATATCTTTAAAAATGAGTCCTGTTACTAAACCAAGAATCAACCCTAAAAATATCTTCTGCCACAACGGCACCTTTTTATATAAAGCCCACATTCTCACTCCTTAAAATTAAGCTAATCTTTAATTTTAGATAAATAAAGTGATATAAAGTGGACTTTTTTATAAAATTTAAAAATTATTCAATCTCTGCTGCATCAATTGAATAACCCAATCCTTTTACTATTTTTATAGATTTTTCAGGTATTTTTTTTCTGATTCTTTTAACTAAAGCTCTAATGTTACCTAAAGATGTAGGTTCACCTTCCCATACATACTCTTCAATTTCATCAAAGCTAAATACTCTGTGTACATCTTTTGCTAGTAATTCTAGAAATAAAATCTCTTTTTTTGCAAGTTTTACTTCTTCCCCATCTTTTGTCAAACAATGTTTTGTATAATCAAATACAAAATCATTTCCTAAATTTAATACTTTTGTTTCATACTTACATAATTTTTTTATTTTATGTATTAGTTCATACATAAAAAATGGTTTTTTCAAAAAGTCATCACACCCTATTTCATATGATGTTTGAATTTTATCTAGCTCGTGATTAGAACTAATAATAATTACTGGAATATCTTTATGATACATTCTAATTGATTCTAAAATCGATATTCCATCCAAAGAAGGAACATTTATATCCAAAATAAAACATTGATAACCATTTACTAATGCTTCTAAAGCATCCTCCCCATCGTAAAATGTATCAACTTTATATCCTTCTTTTTCTAAGGCACTAGAGATTAAATTACATAATCTTTCGTTATCTTCAAGCACTAATATCTTCATGATTTAATTCCAATTTTATACTAAATTTTGCACCTAATTCTGTATTTATAACACTTATAACCCCACCCATTTTATCTTCAATAATAAGTCTAGCCATATATAAGCCTATACCATGACCTGTATGTTTTGTCGTATAATAAGGTTCAAATACATTATTTATATGCTCTTTTGAGATTCCTCCACCATTGTCCTCTATTTCAATTAATACATAATTATCTATATTTTTGATACTTATATTAATAACTCCTTTTTTTATGTTATTAGCTTTTTTATTTTTTATAATTGCTTCTTTTGCATTGTTTACTATGTTTAAAAGTGTTTGCATTAACTCATTTTTATATCCTAAGATATTTAAATTACAATTTTTGGCAACATTTATATTTACTTTTATATAGTTATATTTTATATTATGTCTTACAATTTCCATCATTCTTACAACAGATTCATATATATCAAATACAGTTTTTTGATTTGATGGTTTTATAAAGTTTTGAAAATCATTAATTGTTTCTGTCATATAACGTACTTGAAACATAATATCATTTACAAATTTTGAACTCTCTTCATCTTCTTGTGTACCATTTTCATAGATTTGCTCTTGGGCTATTGTTGCTATTTCTACTAATGGACTTTTCCATTGATGTGCAATTGATGAAAATATCTCCCCAATCTCTGCTAATTTAGATTGTTGGATAATAAACTCTTGATGTTTCATCTTCTCTTGTAGTGCAGCTTTTTCTTTTGTAACATCTGTAAATACCGTAACTGTACCACTTGTTTTGAAAATATTTTCAGTATAGTTTGTCTGATTTAACATAAAAATATACTCTTTGTCTTCATCTGTTTTAAATGTTATCTCATTTTTTCCAGCTAAATTTTTTATCATTTTTAATAAATTATTTACATTATCATTTTCTATATAATCTTTTAATTTTCTACTTTTATCTTCTAGGGTAAATAACTCTAAAAACTCTTTAAATTTAGAGTTAGAATCAACAATATATCCATTTTGGTCTTGCCATAAAATTGGACTTTGAACTGAGTTTAATAAAACTTTATCGAACTCCATTCTTTGTTTTAATTTTTTTGCATTTTTTATTCTATGATATAAATTGTGGATAAGTCCAAGTGTTAAAAATAGCAAAAATGGTGAAAGAACAAATACAAAATCAATAAATTTTCTATATTTATCAAAAAAAGATACAGGAGCATTTACATACTCAAATTTTTTATGTAAAAGTTCAGGTGATAAAAAGAACTCTTTTGCTTTTTGATAATCAAAAACATAACTGTATGATAAATCAGTTTGAATAATAGGAGACATTGAAGGGTCTTCTAAAATCTTCATAATTACTTTTGCAGAATTTTTCCCTAATTGTTTTATATTTACTAGTTTCCCTCCAAAAGCACCTGCATTGATAAACAAATCATCTGTAATAAATACAGGCAGTTTTGCATTTTCAATAAATGAAGCAATTTCATAATTTTTATTTAGTTTTCCTGTACTATCATTATAAAATCTGATAAAAAATATAGCTTCATTCTTTTTAAATTTTGAGAATTTTTTATTTAATTTATCAAAAGTTATATTTCTTATATATTCAACTTTATATTTATTTCCTATTTCATTAATTGCTTCTTTTATATATGGTTCTGAATCATCACCGTTTGCACTTTTATCATTTATAATATAAAGTTTTTTAATATCTGGCATAATTTTTGGAATCATTTTTATAGTTTCAGGAATTGCTCTTCTTTCCATCATACCTGACACTTTATCTTCCAAATTAAACTGTTTTACATACTCCCTTGAAAATTGCTCTAGTCCTATGAAATATACAGGTTGGCCATTTGTACATAAATCTTTGTAATATTTTAAAACAAACTCATATGCAAAAGGGTCAATTGCCACAACTAAATCATATTTATGTTTTGAAAGTTGAAGTAAATATAACTCTTTTAATTTATTATAATACTTTTGAGAAGTTATTCTTTTAGAGTCCATATATAAAACATTTATGTCAATATTTGTTTTATAAAACACCTCTTCCATACCTTTTATAACTTTATCACTCCAATCAAAACCTTTGTGATAAGAGTTTATAATAAGTACGTTTTTAACGCCGCTTGCATATAAGTTTATAGAAAAAAATGAGATTATAAAAATAAGTAGAAATCTTTTAATAAATAATTTGTGCATCATAAAAACCTTATAAATATTATAAGTAATATTATAACATTTATAAATTATTTTAGATTAAGAAAAGAGGCAAAAAGAGATAAAAAATCTCTTTTTGCAAATATATTAATATTCGAAGAACATTCTTTGTAGTTCTTTTTTATCATGTGTTTTTGTAAGACCTAACATTAATAGGATTCTAGCTTTTTGTGCATTTAAGTTATCAGTTACGATAAACCCATATTTTGCATCATCAACTTCACCATGTAAGTTAGTTCTACCACTTCCAACTCTAGAAGTTCTTGCTACTACTACACCTTCTTTAACTGCATCTGCTAAAGCAGTTTGAGTTGTTGGATATGGATTACCATTTCCCATACCAGCGTGGATAATACCTTTTGCACCAGCTTTAACTGCAGCTTTAGCAAAAACATCAGAATCATTAGCGTGACCATATAAAATATCTACTCTTGGTAAAGAGTTGATTTTTTCAATATCAAATTCTGATTGGTAAGTATGTTTTCTAATTGGAGTCATATAATAATGTACATCACCATAATAAACTGTACCGATTTTTCCTGTATTAGGAGAAGAGAACGCATTTACATTTGAAGTATTAACTTTAGTTACTTCTCTTGCACTATGAATCTCATCATTCATTACAACAACTACACCTTTTCCGTAAGTTTGTTTATTTATAGCAACACTTACTGCGTTATAAATATTCATTGGACCATCAGCACTCATAGATGAACCAGATCTCATCGCACCAACAAATACGATTGGTTTTTTACTTTTTACTGTTAAATCAAGAAAATATGATGTTGATTCCATTGTGTCTGTACCATGAGTAATAACTACACCATCTACATCATCTTTTTTAAGTAATGCGTTAACTCTTTTTGCAAGTTTTAACCATACTTTATCATTCATTTCTTGTGAACCAATATTAGAGATTTGTTCACCTTTGATATTTGCCATTTTATTAATTGAAGGTACTGCTGAAATTAGTTTATCAACTGTAACTGCACCTGCTGAGTAAGCACTTTTTGTAGCAGATTCACCTGCACCTGCAATTGTTCCACCTGTAGCTAAAATTGTAATGTTTGGTTTAGCCATTAATACCGAAGTACCAATAAATGCAAAAGCTGCAACTGTTTTTAATAACTTGTTCATTTGTTCTCCTTTAGTTTAATATGGAAATTTTTCTGATTAGTTAAAAACTATGTGCAAGTTAATCCTTGCACATAATTTAGTTTATTTAGATAATTACACCTGCGAACATGAATCCGAAGATTACACTTAATGTAATTGCTACAACACCTGGAATCATAAATGGGTGGTTAAATACAAGGTTACCAATTCTAGTAGAACCTGTATCATCCATTTCCACAGCTGCTAATAGCGTAGGGTAAGTTGGTAATACAAATAATGCACTTACTGCTGCAAATGATGCAATTGCAGTAGTTGGATCAACACCTAGTGCTAATGCTGCTGGCATTAATGCTTTAGTTGTTGCACCTTGAGAGTATAACAACATACTAGCAAAGAATAATGTTACAGCTAACATCCATGGATATTGATTTAATAATTCACTTGCGAAACCTTTAATTTCATCGATATGAGCACCAACGAAAGTAGTTCCTAACCATGCAACACCAAGTACACAAATACAAGCACTCATACCTGATTTGAATGTTGATGCACTAATAACTTTACCTGTATCAATTTTACAAGCTAATGCAATAATAGTTGCACAAGCTAACATAAATACCATAATAGCTGCATTTCTTGGTAAAGAAGGGTCAACAATTATTCCAACTTTTTTACTAATTAATGTAGCATAAGTTACAACTGCAAGAATAGTTACACAAAAAATTGCAACTGATAATTTTGCACCTTTTTTAATCTCAACTTTAGATTCACCTCTTAGTTTAACAAGACCTTTTTCTAATCTTTCTTTATAAACTGGATCATCTTTTAAATCTTTACCCATAAAGTTACTAAAGAATGCTGTAATCATACAAGCAGCATAAGTAGTAGGGATAACGATTGCTAATAATTGAATATAACCAACACCTAGTGGTTCTAAAATTCCACTAAAGAAAACAACTGCTGCTGAAATAGGAGAAGCTGTAATCGCAATTTGTGATGCAACAACTGCAATACTTAAAGGTCTTGATGGTCTAATTCCTTGCTCTTTTGCAACTTCAGCGATAACTGGAAGTGTAGAGTAAGCAGTGTGACCTGTACCTGCAAGTAAAGTCATGAAATATGTAACAGTTGGTGCTAAATATGTAATTTGTTTAGGATTTTTTCTTAAAATATCCTCAGCAATTTTAACCATATAATCTAAACCACCTGCAACTTGCATTGCTGCGATTGCTGCAATAACTGACATGATAATCAAAATAACATCGATTGGAATACTACCTGGTTCAAGTCCAAATCCAAGACATAAAACAAGAACTCCAAGTCCACCCGCATAACCGATTCCAATACCGCCCATTCTTGCTCCTAAGAATATGGCGGCTAACACAACTATTATTTCTAAAACTAGCATAACATCCTCCTTAATTAATATGTTTACTTATGTCGTCTAACCTATTTTCTTTCTCTTGGTTTAATCATATTTTCTGGTTTAATAATATCGTCTAACTCTTCTTTAGTTAATAGTTTTCTTTCTAATACGATGTCATAAACTGATCTACCAGAGTCTAATGCTTCTTTTGCAACATTAGTTGAATTTTCATATCCAATATATGGATTTAAAGCTGTAACTAGACCAATACTATGTAATACTAAATCTTTACATCTTTCTTCATTTGCAGTAATACCATTAACACATTTTTCAGCTAATGTTTCAAATGCATTTTTCATCATGTTGATTGAGTTGAATAAGTTGTAAGCAATTACTGGTTCAAATACGTTTAATTGTAATTGTCCACCTTCACTTGCCATAGTAATAGTAACATCTGTACCAATTACTTGGAATGCAACTTGGTTAACAACTTCTGGGATAACTGGGTTAACTTTACCTGGCATAATTGATGAACCTGGTTGCATTGCTGGTAAGTTAATTTCATTAAATCCTGTTCTTGGTCCTGAACTTAAAAGTCTTAAGTCATTACAAATTTTAGAGATTTTAGTTGCAACTCTTTTTAATACTCCAGAAATTTGTACGTAAGCACCTGTATCTTGAGTAGCTTCAACTAAGTCTTTTGCAGTAACAAATGGTCTACCAGTTACTTCTTGTAATCTTAATTCTACTTCGTGTGCATATGCTGGGTGAGAGTTAATACCTGTACCAATTGCAGTAGCACCTAAGTTCATTTCTCTTACTAGTTGTTGTGCATCAACTAATCTTTGAATATCTTCTTCAATCATTGTTGCGAAAGAATGGAATTCTTGTCCTAAAGTCATTGGAACTGCATCTTGTAATTGAGTTCTACCCATTTTTACAACATCTTTAAATTCTTCTGCTTTATTAGCAAATGCTTTTCTTAAAACATTCATTGAATCAGTTAATTCATATAATTTTTCGAATAAAGCAATTCTAAATGCAGTTGGATATGAGTCATTTGTTGATTGTGATTTATTTACATCATTATTTGGGTGTAAATATTGATATTCACCTTTTGCGTGTCCTAAAATTTCAAGTGCTCTATTTGCAATAACTTCATTTGCATTCATATTAATAGAAGTTCCTGCTCCACCTTGGATCATGTCTACTACGAATTGGTCATGTAATGAACCAGCAATGATTTCATCACAAGCTGAACAAATCGCATTTTTTTTATTTTCTTCTAATGTTCCTAAGTTATAATTAGCTAAAGCTGTTGCTTTTTTAACTTTTGCTAATGATTCAATAAATGTAGGAAATTGAGATAATAAAACACCAGTAATATGGAAGTTTTCTTGCGCTCTAGCAGTTTGTACTCCATAATATACTTCGTTTGGTATTTCTTTGTCTCCAATTAGGTCATGTTCCATTCTAGTTTTCATAATAAATCCTTCAAAAATATTTTATTTGTTTAAAACCAAAATCTTAAATATAATTTAAACTAAGACTTTAATTTTTTACTTAAAGAAATTCTATTCCTGTAAAGTGAACTAAAAGTTACTTTTTGAATATTTATTCAGATTTTTTAGCATTTTTTTGATTTTTTTATAATATTTATTTGTAGTACTTATATATAATATGTGTTAGGGAAAAATTGGGCAATAAAAAAGCCCTAGAAGGATGTAAAACTAGGGCTTCTTCTTTTGGTTGTTTTATACTTTTTTATAGTATTAGATTTTTAAAGTTTAGTAATATATTTTGAAATAATGTTTGAATGTCAACCTCCCTACCAAAAAGAGTAGCATTCAAAACCTTTTACATTGCGCTTTTTTTCTAATAACTGATTATAAAAGCTCCAGGGGGATGGGGGTTCTGGAGCTTTTAAGTTTTGGTTGTTTCTACTCTTTTATAGTAGCAAGCTTTCTTCGCATATAAGCAATTTTATTTTGTAAAGGAAGGTGTTTTGGACAAGTATCCTCACAACCAAGAAGAGTCATACATCCAAAGATTCCATTATCATCTCCAACTAATTCGTAATAGTCTTCATCTGTTCTTTCATCATGTGGGTCACATTCAAATCTTGCAACTCTATTTAACCCAACTGCACCAACGAAATCTTCTCTGATTAATTTTGTTCCACAAGCAGCAACACAACATCCGCACTCAATACATCTATCAAGTTCGAATACTTCGTCAGCTACATCTGGATCAATTCTTTCTTCAAGATTAGCAATATCAGTCTCTTTAGAAGTATGAATCCAAGACTCAACTCTTTTACTCATACCATCCATCCATTCACCTGTATTAACAGATAAATCTTTGATTAGTTTGAATGTTGGTAAAGGTAATAGAGTAATAACACTATCTAAATCTTTTGTTAAAGTTCTACAAGCAAGTTTTGGTCTACCATCAATCATCATGGCACAACTTCCACAAATACCTGCACGACATACGAAGTCAAAACTTAGACCTGCATCTAAAGTCTCTCTAATTTGAGTTAGAGCTAAATAGATTGTCATACTGTCTGTTTCTTCAATTGAATAATCTTTGAAATACGGTTTGCTATCTCCACTTTGTGGGTCGTATCTTAATACTCTTATTGTTAATTGTCGTGCCATTAGTTAACTCCTAATCTAATATTTTTTCTTTTGTACTCATCTTGTAGAGGGAAAGGCATTAATGCATCTTGAATCTCATATCTGTCTTTACCTTCAGCTTCCATTTTTTCTCTTAATTCATCAACTTCAGCTTGTCTTTTTGCAGAATCTGGATGTTCAATAATCATACCTTTAGCACCGTAACCTCTAAATGCTGGTGGTATTTCCATTGTCATAATATCTAGATCTTCATACTCAACAGTTGGCATTGTATCACCATCTTTCCATGAAGTAAGAGTTCTTTTTAACCAGTTAGCATCATCTCTTTTTGGATAATCTTCTCTTGTATGCGCACCTCTTGATTCAGTTCTATCTGAAGCACCTTTAGCAACACAAAGTGCTACTTTAAGCATCATTGGAACTCTATAAGCTTCTTCAAGCTCAGGGTTTGCACTAAGTTGTTTATGTTTAATAGAGATATTTTTAGATCTTTTATATAAATCTTCTAACTCTTTAACTGCTTTATCTAATCCGTTACCATCTCTAAAGATACCAACGTAATCTTGCATGATTTTTTTCATTCTGTTTTTGATTTTGAATACATCTTCATTACCATTTCTAGTAATTAATTCTTGCATATATGATTCTTTTTCTTTTACGAATTGCTCAATATATTTAGTTTCAATTTCAATTTCATTATCTTTACAAAAATCTGCAAAGAAGTTACCTACAATCATACCTGCAACAACTGTTTCAGAAACTGAGTTTCCTCCAAGTCTGTTAAATCCGTGCATATCCCAACAAGCTGCTTCACCACAAGAGAACAGACCTTTTAATGTTGGAGACTCACCAGTTGGTTTTGTTCTAATACCACCCATTGAGTAGTGTTGCATTGGGTGAACTGGAGCCCAACCTTTTGCACCTTCGTCAGCTGGATCGATACCTGCGAAGTATTCACAAATTTCTTGTACATCTCTTAAGTTTCTTTCGATGTGTGCTCTACCTAAAATAGAGATATCTAACCATAAGTGTTTACCATATGGAGAATCTACACCTTTACCTTTTCTGATGTGTTCCATCATTCTTCTTGAAACAACGTCTCTTGAAGCAAGGTCTTTTTTCTCTGGTTCGTAATCTGGCATAAATCTATAACCATCAACGTCTCTAAGAACACCACCATCACCTCTACAACCTTCTGTTAATAAAATACCAGATGGGAAAAGTGGAGTTGGGTGGAATTGTACAGCTTCCATATTACCAAGTTTTGCAACTCCAGTTTCAAGTGCGATAGCAGTACCGATACCTTCACAAATTACTGCGTTTGTAGTAATTTCATAAATTCTTCCGTATCCACCAGTAGCAATACATGTACCTTTTGCAACATAAGCTACGATATCACCTGTAATTAAATCTCTTACAATTGCACCATAACATCTGTTATCTTTATGAATAAGACTAATTGCTTCTTTTCTATCTTCAATGTTAACATTGTTTTTTAAAGCTTCATTCGCAACAGCAAATAACATTGTATGTCCAGTTGCATCAGCTGTATAACATGTTCTCCATTTTTTAGTACCACCAAAGTCTCTTGATGTAATAAGACCATGTTTGTTTTCATCTTCATAAATGTTTGTTTTTTTAGTATTAATTACCGCTTCGTGGTTACCTTTTCTAATTCTAGTCCAAGGCACACCCCATGCTGCTAATTCTCTAATTGCTTTTGGAGCAGTTGTAACGAACATTCTTGCAACTTCTTGATCACATCCCCAGTCAGAACCTTTTACAGTATCTGCAAAGTGTACGTCTTCGTTATCACCTTCAGACATTTTTGCATTACCTAAAGAAGCTTGCATACCACCTTGTGCAGCCGCACTATGTGATCTTTTTACTGGAACTAAACTTAAAACTGTAGTACTTAAACCTTTATCTGCTGCGGCAACTGCTGCTCTTAAACCAGCTAATCCACCACCAATTACTAATGCATCACAATATTTAATTTTCATAATAAAACCTTTTAATCTTTTAATATTTCTATAGTATTTGTATTTGGTTGATATTTTTCACCTGGTGCGATATTATGATCTAATCCAATTTTAATATACGCAGCTAAAGAAACAACACCTAAAGTCATAAACACATAACTTAAGATTTTTTTAACTTTGATTAAATTAGCTCTTGTTTGTTTTGGATTTTCACCATCAAACCATCCCCATTTCATTGCAGCTCTGTATAAACCAACAGAACCATGAATCTCAACACAGATTAATAATACAACATAAAGTAACCACATATGATTTTCAACAACTCTATAAGCAGATGCAAATGGTCCGATATTTTGTGGTTGAGTAAACATAATAAATAAGTGTACTAATCCAGCGAACATCATGATTAAACCACTAATCCATTGAAACATCCACATTGAAGTATCTTTATGATGCATCATTTTAGAATGTTCTCTAATTCTTATATATGCTCTATAACTAGTTGGGAATTTTCTAGCTCCTAAAATTGCATGAACAATAAATATAACTGTAATAGCTAATACAATCACACTTACTACTGCAGGAATCCCACCTTCAAATAAGAACTCAAGTTCAAACATTTTTGTAACAGTATACATTACATCCTTACCTAACAAAATTGTTGAAACGAACAGCATGTGTCCCATCATAAATAGTGCTAGGATAACACCTGATGCTGTTAGCATAACATCTAATTTAGCAGGTGTTCTACTCTTTTTACCCTGAGGTGTAACCCCAGTGAATGCTTCAATAACATTTTCCATAAATTACCTCCATGTAATCTTATAAAATACTTATTTTTTTTGATTAAGTAATTTTATAAGAAAAATATGACATAAAAGGTACTTTTTATACAAAAATAGGCTTTTTTTTAAAAAAAATATTCTAATTTTTTAAATTTAGTAAGATTTAAGATATAAACGTGACTTTTTTAAGATTTTTTGTAATTAATTGAAGAAAGAAGAAAATATTAGTAAAGCTAAAAAGCTTTACTAATTTATATTATAAGTCGTTTTTGATTTTTTCTGTTAAAGAGTCAACTGTAAATCCAAACTCTTTAAATAATTCACCAGCAGGAGCACTTGCTCCAAAAGTATCCATACCATAAACAACATCTGCAAATTTATAGTACTCTAATCCTCTTGCAGCTTCAACAGCAAATACTTTAGTGTTATTATCAACTACTTTAGAGATATACTCTTTATCTTGTTCAATAAATAGGTCAAAACAAGGAACTGAAACAACATTTGCAATAATTCCTTCTTTTTCTAATGCACAAGCTGTTTTAACAGCAAGCATAACTTCACTACCGCTTGCCATAATAGTAACTGTTGCATTTTCTCTTTGTTTTAATAGATATCCACCATTTGATACATCACCAAATGCTTTTTCATCTTTTAAAATTTCTAAGTTTTGTCTTGAACATACAAATGCAGTTGGAGCATTTAATTTAAATGCAGTTTTCCATGAATCAACATTTTCATTTGCATCAGCTGGTCTAAATACATAGAAATTTGGTAATGCTCTAAATTGTGATAAATGTTCAATTGGTTGGTGAGTTGGTCCATCTTCACCAACACCAATAGAATCATGAGTCCAAATAAAGTGTTGAGGAATTGAAGCAAGCGCTGCAATTCTTGCACTTGGTTTTAAATAATCAGAGAATACAAAGAAAGTTGCAGAATAAACTCTAAATAATCCATATAAATTCATAGCATTTGAAATTGCTGCCATTGCGTGTTCTTTGATACCAAAGTGAATATTTCTACCATTTGGAAAATCACCCATATCTTTTAATTCAGTTTTATTTGATGGAGCTAAGTCTGCACTTCCACCTAAAAATCCTGGAACTGATTTTGCAATTGCATTTAAAATTTTATGATTTGAACTTCTTGTCGCAACACTTTGCTCACCAGAAAAATCTGGATATTCAATTGCATCAAAATTAGGATTTTGAAGTTCTTCAATTTTTTGTTTTGTTTCATCACTTAATGATTCATTCCAAGCATTTTCTGCTTCTGCACCTTTGATTAATTTATCAAATGCACCTTTTATATCATAAGGAACTACAAATTTTTCATCAGGATTAAATCCAGCTTTCTCTTTTGAAGCTCTAATTTCATCTTCACCTAATGGTGCTCCGTGAGTATGATGACTTCCTTCTAAAGTTGCTGCACCTTTTCCAATTGCAGTTTTTGCAATAATAAGTACAGGTTTAGTTGCTTCTTTTGCTTTTGTTAAAGCATTATCAATTTGAGTAAAATTATGCCCATCAATTTCAATTACTTCAAAATTAATTGCATCAAATCTTTTCTTAACATTTTCACTCCAAGCAATAGAAGTATCACCTTCAATTGTAATAGAGTTTGAATCATAAATAATTACAAGATTATCTAAATTTAAATGTCCAGCAGTTGCACAAGCTTCATATGAAATACCCTCTTGTAAATCACCATCACCACATAAACAGTAAACTTTATGATTAATTACATCTTTTCCTAAAAGATTTTGTGCATATTTAGAAGCCATAGAAAAACCAACTGAGTTAGCAATTCCTTGTCCTAAAGGTCCTGTTGTAATCTCTATACCATGAGTATGTCCATACTCTGGATGTCCTGGAGTTTTTGAATTATGTTGTCTGAAATTTTTAATATCAGATAAACTAACATCAAATCCCCATAAATGTAATAATGAATAAACTAATCCCGTAGCATGACCACCACTAAATACTAATCTATCTCTGTTTAGCCATTTATCATTTGAAGGGTTTATATTTAAGTGTGAACTTAATACTGTAGCAATATCAGCTAATCCCATTGGTGCACCTGGGTGTCCTGAATTCGCTTTTTGAACCATATCAGCAGCTAAGAATCTAATCGTATTAGCCTGTTTTTGAAGTAATTCTTTAGACATAATTTTCCTATTTTATTGAAGTTAAATTTAATTTTAAGGCGATTATATCTAAAAAGGTTTAAAAAAAATATGAAAGATTAAAAAGAGTTAAAAGAGAAGTAGTACTTCTCTTTTATTAAATATCTGGGTCAATAGAAACATCTTCATCAATTAATACTTTGATATTTGATGTTCCTGAAGTTGTTCCTTCAAATACATTAAATGTTGTTCCATCATCATCAGTGAACTGTCCACCAGATTTCCAGTTATCACTTCCACCTTCTAATGTAACTCTATCTCCACTATCATCTCCAAAGATTTTAAGAACATTTTCATTATCTGTTAAGTTCTCAATCGCTTCTTCATCTATTACTAGATTATCTTTGATATCATTTGATAAATCAATAGCTTCAATATTATGTACTTGTGATAAATCTGTACTTGCATTAATAGTGTTAATACCAGATAAATCTATACTTTCATCATCATCAATGATTAATAATGTATCTTCACCTTCTCCACCATCAACAATATCTCCTGCATGGAATACAATCTCATCATCACCTTTTCCTGCATCAATTGTTGCATTACTTCCATGTGAATCAAATTTTTCATCAGCATCAGTTCCGCTCATGTGATTTGTTGCATCTACATCAACTTCTAATTTTGCATTTGTAGTTACTGTATTTGTATCATCATTTTCTGATTCTGTTGAAGTTACACTTGCTGTCATTGAGTTAATCTCAGTTGAATCTAATCTTTCAGAAGAAACAAATGTAAACTCTTCTTCTTTTGCATCTTCAACAGGTAACTCAACTACTCCACCAGTTACATTATACTCAACACCTGAACTATCTTTTATTAAAGTTACAGTATCAGGAATATTATCTAGTGTAACTTTTGATAAAGTCTCACTTCCATCAAGATCAACTAATGCAGCTGCTAATGTAATAGTATAACTATAAGCAGTTGTTGAAGAAGAACTTACTGAATTAAAGATAGAAGATTCACCTTTTACAACACTATCTCCTACTTTGATATTTTCAAAATCTTTAATTTTATATTGAATATTATCTACATTATTATCATACTCTTCTTTTGTATATCCATTTAATATAATAGCGTCGTTTCCTTCGCCTCCTGATATATTATAATCATGTACTCTTCCATCTATTTGTAAAATATCATCACCTGAACCTAAAGATATTTCACTATTCCAAGATGCATCACCTTTTATATGTACTTTATCATTTCCTGTTCCTGTGTCAATATCTCCATCAATACTTCCACCTACATATACTTCATCTGCACCTCTTCCTGTCACTATATCTGTATTATAAGTAACATCACCTTCAATTTGTACTTTATCATCATCTGAACCTTGATAATAGTCTGCTGCTGTATTAATATCACCATTAATATTTCCTTTCACAGTTACACTATCATCTCCAGAAGATGTTTTTATATCACTATTATATTGAACATTACCAGATATAACTACTTCATCATTACCCCCACCTGAGTAGATATCACCATCTATACTATTATTTATTAGTACTTTATTATCAGATGAGTTACCAAAATAATTATCATTGTATCCTAAATTATTTAACACAGTTGAGTTACTTGATACAGTACTTCCATCCCACTCATCAAAAGTCAAATCCAAAGAAGAAGAACCAGAAATTTCAACTTCTCCATTTTCTTCAATACTAAAGCTTAATTTTGGAGCTTTTGCTTCTGTATCAACTTCATTAACGATATTTATTTTTACATCAAAATTTGTAGTATCACCATTTGAATCACTTGCATTTATAGTAAAGCTTTCACTATTTTCAACTATACTATTTCTCAATCCACCAAATGAATAATCACCTGTTTCAAAATTAAATTCTAATGTTCCACCAGAACTTGTTTGTAATGTAAGAATATTATTAGAAGCTTCAGATATTGTATGTGAAACTCCATCAACTTCAATTGAAGTAATAGTTATATCATCGTCACCACCAGTAATATTGTCAAGAACATTACCTTCTACTTTTTCAAAGATATTTTCTATAAGTTTGTCTTTTAACTCATTTTCATCTTCAATAACCATTACATTTGTTTTTACATTACCTACACTTTCAGCAACCATATCTAAATAAGTAGTATTAGTAATTCCTTTACCAATACCTACTACATTTAACTCTTTTACATTATCACCTAAAAATTCACCCCATTTAGTGATATAACCTTCATCTATTGCTGTACCAGATCTCCATATTGTATCAGTTCCACCTGTACCAGTTGTATCATTATTCTCTACATTTGGTGCACCATCAGATATAAAATATACTGTTGATTTTTCACCATTTTCTGGAGTTTGATAATTATCATATGTTTCAAATAATGCATCTTCATAATTTGTATAAACACCTTCATCACCTGAATGTAGGCTATTTATAGTATTTATAGCATCTTCTGCATTCATCCATCCACTATAACTTTTTGCATCAGTTCCAAATGTTGTAAGATTTATATTTACATTACTTAAATCATCATATGTATTAATTAAATCTTCTAATGCATCTTTTGCAATTGCTAATCGTGTAGTAACACTTCCATCAGCTAATGTAACTTTTCCACTATTATTTGTCATACTTCCAGATAAATCTAAAACAATAACAACATTTTCATCACTTTTAACTGTATTAGCATCATAATCTAATGTTTTAGTTTCATCTTCACTATAAACTAATGCATCGCTATCATTTGCTTCTTTAAAATTTGTACCATCATCATTATCTCTTGCTTCTGTTGCTCTTGCAGTGATACCTAAATCAATATTTTCTGTTCCTTCTGGAACTGTCATTTTTATACTATCAGTTACATTTTTTGTTCCATCTGGTAATTCTACACTCCAAGTACCATCATTATTATTTGTCAATGTATATGCAGAACTTGTTGATGTAAACTCTGCACCTTCTGGAACATTTGTAATAGTAACAGTTAAACTTTCACTTCCATCTATATCATGTAAAGCTGCATTAAAATCTACATCATACTCTACTACAGTTTTAGTAGAAGTTTCAGGAGTAGGTATCTCAGCCCCACCTTTTGTAGTACCATCACCAAAAACAATACCTTCTATATTATTTACAGTTAATACTTGATTTGTATCTAAATCTTTTATTCGTACATCTATATTATCATGACCTTGTTCAGGACCATTATAATTCATTAATTCATATTTTGAAGCATCTTTTGCTAAATAAAGAAGATCAACTCCAGAACCACCTGCAACTGCTCCTCCATTTATATCACCAGTAATTGCAATAATATCATTACCACCATTACTATTTATATTAGAACCACCTGCTATATCATGGTAAGTTATTGTGTCATCACCATCAGTACCATTTGTATTTACATTTTGTAATGCATCTGCTATAGAGAATGTAGTCTCTCCAATTTTTACTAAATCAAATGTAATATTTTCTTGGTTTCCACCTGCATTTTCTGCATTATTATTGAATTCAGAATTTCCTGGAGCATTTTGGTCTCCATTTCCAAATCCATTATTTCCACCTTTACTTTCAACTGTTACTGTTTTTTCAACACCACCACTTACATCAATACTTGCAGTAGGTAAATCTGCAACTGCTGTGATATTTATATCTGTTGTGTACTCTGTACTTTTAAAGTTTCCATCTTCATCACCAATTTGGAATTTAAGTTTTACATCAGTATCACTATCATCTTTTGGCTCATAGCTTAAGTTACCTGCTGCAACATTTGCTAAAGATATAACTTGACCTGGATTAACTTCAACTTTTGTATCTGTTGTTACTACATGTTCTTGACCATTTGCATCAATTACAGTTTGACCTTGAGTAACAGTTAGATATAAAGTACCTTCACTTGGGATTTCTGTAATTTTTATTTGCGTTACATCTTTACCAAGTTCTCCAAAATCATTTTCAGTTAAAGCATAAGTTTGGTCTTCATCAATTGTAATAGAATCATTAGTAGAAGTTAAATCATCCGTAAATGAACCACTTAAATCAAAAGAATATCTAGCAGTATTTACTTCTTCATAATTTCCACCAATTACTTCTTTTACTTTTACATCAATATCTGATAAATCGCTAAAATCTTTAGCATCAAGAGTTAATGTTCCTCTACCTGTTGCATTTAAATCAACATTATAATCTTTTCCATTTACTTCAACTACTGCTGTTGCTTTTCCTTGTGGTGGATAATTTTCATCTATTTGGATATTAAATGTAATTTGTCCATCAGTTGTACTAATATTTGCAATTTCTGGATTAATAACTTCTGTATATGAAATCTCATGAATTAAATAATCATCATCATGTCCTGGTGCTGAGAATTCTGCTTTATCAAATGCCATTGGATTACCATCTGCATCTGGGAATTCAAATGTATAAGATAAATCTACTCTATCTGTTCCACCTTGTGCCCCTACTTCTTTTAATAAATGATTATTCATATCATAATATCTAACAACTGCATCTGTATTTGTTCCACCACCTGAAACTGTAGCGTATCCTATCTCTTTGCCGTCATCTGAAAATGTAATCTTTGCAGTTTCATGATTATTTCTCCAAGCAAAAGCAACATCTATAGAATCAACATCATTAGTAAAATCAAAAACTATTTTTTCACTAACACCATTCCAGCCATGCCCCAATTCTGAATTTGCTCCGGAACCTGATGTGTTTCCATAAACACCAAATCCATCATGATTTGTTCCTTTTACTACAGATAAATTTCCTTCATTTCCATTAGTATCATATGTACTTATAGAAATACCAGTTCCTTCACCAAACTCAGTATTTACATCTATTATTTTTGGTGCAGTTGCTACGGCTGATATAGATACATCTACTGGGTCAACATCATCATAGATTATTGTTTTTGCAGCTGTTGAATCAAATGTTAATTTCTCAAAACTTCCATTTTCTCCTGCATTTTCTTCACTTACTGATGCTATTGATGCTGATAATGAATCTGTTGGTTTACCATCTGAATCAACCTCTTTATATACATCATCTCTAGATACTGTTGCATCTACTGTACCAGAACTAGAACCTGCTTTAATTGTTATTGTTAATGCTGGATTTGTTTCACTTACTGCTTCACCATTTGCTCCAACATTTAATTTTACAGTTACATCATTATTTGTTGTAACTTCTTTACCATTTGCATCTACAATTTTTGCAGTATATGTAATACTTCCACCATCTTCAATTGCTCTTTCTATTGCACTTAAACTTACTTTTACTTCATCTGGTGTTGTTTCTGTTACAGTTGTTGTTGCTGTATCACTTGTATCTAGTTTCTCATAATTTCCACCAGTAGTTCCTGTGATTGATACTGTCTCTGTTGTTCCATCTGTTGTTCCATATACATCATCAGCACTTGCTACTTTTACACTTCCACTTGTTTTTCCAGCTTCGATTGTTATCTCTGAGCCATTACTTAATTTGATTACTAAATCTGTCTGTGGTGCATCTTTTACACTTGCTGTATATGTTATATCTTTACCAGCTTCTACTGTTTCATCTGCTGTTAAAGTTACTTTTGTTGTATCGATTGTATCTGCTACTTTTGCTGTTACTGTGTCTGTATCTGCTGTTAAGTTCTCGAAGTTTCCTCCAGATACACTTGTAATTTTATTATCTAATGTACTTGCATCTTTATATACATCTTCTGTATTTTCGTTTGTTACTTCTAATGTTCCTGTTGTTCCACTTGTAATTGTGATATCACCTAATGTTGTATGTACTACTACTGGGTCATCACCTTCTAATACTGGTTTTTCTAATGTTGCTGTAAATGTTACTGTTCCTGCTGCCTCATTTGTATTTGTTGCACTTAAACTTACTTTTACTTCATCTGGTGTTGTTTCTGTTACAGTTGTTGTTGCTGTATCACTTGTATCTAGTTTCTCATAATTTCCACCAGTAGTTCCTGTGATTGATACTGTCTCTGTTGTTCCATCTGTTGTTCCATATACATCATCAGCACTTGCTACTTTTACACTTCCACTTGTTTTTCCAGCTTCGATTGTTATCTCTGAGCCATTACTTAATTTGATTACTAAATCTGTCTGTGGTGCATCTTTTACACTTGCTGTATATGTTATATCTTTACCAGCTTCTACTGTTTCATCTGCTGTTAAAGTTACTTTTGTTGTATCGATACTATCCACAATCGTTGTAGTTGTACTTGTTGTACTATTTACTGTATCAAAACCGCCACCAACAGTTCCTGATATTGTTGTTGTAACTGTTTGGTCTGCTTCTGAATAAACATCACTATCTGGTGTAACAGGAGATATTACTGTTCCCGTTGATGCTCCAGCAGGAATATTAATTATAGAACCATTACTTAATATAATTGACATATCTGATAATGCAGGAGTTGAAAGTGTTGCTGTATATGTTATTGAGTTGTCATCTTCTGTAATTTGAGTTGTTGATGTTAAAGTAATTGTTACTTCAGTATCTGGGTTGTTATTTGTATTGATATTTACAGGTGTAGGGTTCCCATTTACATCAACATTTAATTGAGATCTACCAGCTAAAACATTTGCTGCTGCTGTTTGATCAAAATTAATAGGATTAAAAGTCGAAGTGTCCCCTTGTGGTCCACCAGCGGCAGCTGCATCTAATGCACTAGATAAAGAACCAAAATCATCAATAACAATACCATCATTTGATGCTAATTCAGATTTTGAAAGCATATCTTTTAGAGAAGAGATTACATCATCACCTTTAAAGTTACTATTCATTACTGTATTTTGTAAGTCATATATTCCCGTTGGATTATCAATCATACTCAATACTGTTTTTGGTCCATTTTGATCAGTAATCAAATCAACCATATCATTAAATACGATTTTTACAGGAGGATCAAGATTTATAATAAGCTCAATAGACTTATCTCCATCAACTAAATTAAATGTATAATTTGACCCTGAATAATTATCAAAGTAGAATTGTTGCCCAGCTTTTGGCGTGATAACCATATCTTCTTTTACAGCAACTACATCATAAGTACCATTTGGTTCTTTTACAATAAGATTTAACATAACAGACTCCCTACAGTTTTATATTTATTCTGTTATATTATAAAAAAAAAGTCTCTTTAAAGTTTCTTTTTTCTTAAAATTTAAATTTTAATTATTTTCTGTAAGGTTAAGAGGAGTGATGATTTTAAATAGTGCTCCATTATTTGAATTAGTTACATCAAGATAACCATTCATATTTTTTTCAATTATTACTTTTGACATAAATAGTCCAACACCTGTTCCATTACTTTTTTCAAAAGTTACAAAAGGTTTAAATATATCTTGAATATTTGCTATTTTAATTCCACCTGCATTATCTTCTATAAGTACAACTGCTGTATCTTCTTTTTTATCGATTGTGATTTTTATTAGTGGATTTTTTACTTTTCTTAAAATTAAAATTTCTCTTGCATTATTTATTATGTTTATTAAAACTTGTGAATATTCACTTTTTAGACCATAAATCTCAGGATTTTTCTTTACAACAATTTCAATATTTATATTATTCTCTTTTAAAGATGTACTTAAAATATTCATAACTGAATTTAATTGTGTAGATAGATTAAATTTATGTTTTTGCTTGTTTGCTGAAAAAAAGTTTCTAAAATCATTTATTGTATTTGACATATAATTTGTAATTTCATTTAACTTTTCAATTGCTGTTAATAACTCTTTTTTATTTACAGTATTTTCAATTTTTGCTTTTGCTTCAATTGGAATAAATAAAGAGTTTATCTCCATCAAAGGCTGTCTCCATTGATGTGCAATAGAAGATAGCATTTCTCCCATAGATGCCATTTTACTTTGTTCAACCAAGACTTTTTCTTTTTCTTGATTTTTTCTAACTTCTTCTTTGATTTTAGATTCTAATTTTTTATTCTCTTCTTCAAGCTGTAAAAATTCATCAAGATTTGTTTGTCGCATATTACTACTTTATGTTATTTTTATCTATAAAATATGTTTTTTCACTTTCAATTACTTTTGCTTTTCCTTCAATAAAATCAGATGCAAAATCAAATTTTGGTGCTATCACTTCTTTACAATCTTTATTTATAAATCCCCATTTATTATCTTTTAATACTCTTGCTAAACCTTCTGAAAAATCAAATACCTTATCATAATCAAAACCAGACAATAGTTTCATATCAGGATTAATACAAGCATATTTATTATTTATAAATGACTTCACAAAAGATATTTCATCTACAAAATCTCTTGCATCGCTATATAAAGGCTTTTGTATAAGCTCAAAATCTTTATTTATGTATCCATATTTATCATTTTCTTTTACAACTGCTACACCTTGATAAAAATCAGAAATTTCACTAAAAATTGGTTCAAAAATGATTTTATTATCTTCACTTATAATTCCATATAAATTTTTGTATTCATAAATAAAGTACTCTTTTGTATCTCTATTATGAATCCAGTGTAAGTTTAGTACATTCTTAGAAGAAAATTGTTCATTTCTAGAGTTGTAATTTTTCATCAAAGTTAAATCATCATACATAACTGGAATTTGATTTTTCTTTGTATTTACATTATAAAGTCCAAATTTTTCATTTTGATTTACTATTTGTAAACTCTCATTTGATGTACATCCAACAAAAGCTAATACTGCAAATAACTCTGCAACTAACAATTTTAATTTCATTTTATATCCTAGTTTTTAGATACTTCTATCTTAAATTCAATTATATTTTTTTTACTATTTTGTATATTTAGATTTTCATCTGCAAATATATTTTTTTCTATCCAAATAATATTATCTTGTACAGATTTATTATCTATATTTTTTAAATAATCATAAACTTTTTGAGAACTTTCAACTGTTCCTTCTTCAGATAAACTTTCATTTGAAAGAATTATTACATTTACTATTTGGTTTTCATATTTTCTTAGTACTTTTACATATTTTGGAATAAATTCATTTAGTGCTTTTTTAAGACTCTCTTTCAACTCATTATTTTCAAAAAAACTATTTTCACTTGAAAAAGTAACTGTTAAACTATTCTCATCTAAAGAAGCAGCCCATGTTGGTAGTTCAAGAGAAAGTTCATTTATTAAATCTTTTTGCAATGCATCTAGTACATAAATAGAAATCTCTTCTTGTTTAATATCTTCAAAATTATCATATGAAGCCATTACTTTTAATGTATAAACTCCATTTTCAAGTTTATCTTTTATATTTGTACACCATCTATTGTTTTTAATATTCACATCATATGTTTTATCTTTTATTGATAAAACTATATTTTTTGTATTTAAATCAAGTACATCTCCACAAATTAGTGGTCTTTTATTATTTATCAATGGATAATTATCAATAGTTACTAACTCTTTTTTAACTATTTTTGTCTCTTCTTTTTCAGTTTCTTGAGGAATTAAATCTTCTAATTCATTATTTAAAGCTTCATTCTCTTTGCACAATAGCTCTTTATCATCTGCATTTATCAAATCTATTAAAAAACTATTATCAAGTCTATTTATATAATCTTTTGTAGTTAAGTTTTGTTCATCTTTTATATTTATATTTGCACCATTACAAATTAAAAGTTTTGACATATCTATATAATTATTTTTAATTGCATCTAAAAGTGCAGTATCTTTAAAGTTATCTTTTTCATCTAATTTTGCATTGTTATCAATAAGTAGTTTGGCAATTTCCACATTATTATTTCTTGCAGCAATATGTAAAGGTGTATACCCTAATGTATCAACTTTATTAACATTATCTTTGGAGACAAGTGATTTAACTTTTTCATAATCATTTGTTCTTACTGCTAATAAAATATCATTTTCATCTAAAGTTATACTATTTTGTTTATTACTTAAATTTGAAGCTACACATCCTGCTAATAAAACTAAAACTAATATTCCTACTATATAACTTTTCATCCCTATTCTATCTCTCTGTAAATGCATTTTGTTTTACTTTTAATATAGGTTTTAAAATAAAATCCAAAATTGTTTTCTTTCCAGTTATAATATCAACACTCGCAACCATACCAGGTATAATTGGTAACTTTCTACCATCTTTTTCCAAGAAGTTTTTATCTGTTTTTACGATAACTCTATAATAACTTTTTTGGTCTTTTGATTCTTTATCTACAATACTATCTGCTGAAATATCAACTATTTTTCCATCTAACCCACCATAAATAGAAAAATCATATGCAGTTATTTTTACTATTGCTTTATGACTTGGATTTATAAAAGCAATATCTTTTGGATCTATTTTTGCTTCAACTAATAAACTACTACTATTAGGAACAATCTCGACTAAGTCCATCCCTGATTGAACAACACCACCAATTGTATTTAGGTATATTTGTTTTACTGTACCGTCAACTGGAGATTTTAATATAGTTTTTGCAACTTTATCTTTATCAGCAACTAATTTTGCTTTTATTTTATTTAGTTCACCAACTGTTTTTTGTAGAGTATCTGAAGCTTCTCTTTTAAATGCATTTACTTTTTCATCTATTTTAAATCTTGCTTCTTTTATTGCAAGTTTAGATCTAGGAACAGATAAAAGTGCAGCATCTAAATCACCACTTGTTTTGTTATACTCTTTTTCAATATTTAAAACATCATATTTAGACTTTGCACCTTTTTGAGCTAATAATTGAATAGTTCTTCTTTGCTCTTTTATAATTCTAAAACTCTTTCTTAAATTTTTGATTGTATATTGAACTTCTTTTAACTCTTGTTGTTTTTGTCCTAATTGATTTTTCAAAACATCTACTGAAGATTTAAGTTCATTATATTGACTATATAAAAGACTTCGTTCAGAGGCTGCATATTCTTGACCATTTTCCAATACTTCTTTTGGAAATTCCAATTTAGGAATAGGTTTATTTATATCAATATTTGCTTCAGCTTCTAATCTTACTTGTACAGCCATCAAATTTAAATAAGCTTGTTTATTCTCTTCAAAAGAGGCTCTAAATCTTGTAGTATCTATTTTTAATAAAGGATCACCTTTTTTTACTTGTTGACCTTCTTTTATCAAAATTTCTGAAATAATACCACCATCAAAAGATTGTACTCTTTGGATTTTATCATAAGGAATTACTTTTCCATTTCCCTTTGCAACTTCATCAATCTTAGCTAATGATGCCCAAAGAATAAAAAGAGTTAATACTCCAATAACAATTGAAAATACTATTTTTGATACATAAGTTGGCTCTTCATTTGCATAACTATAACTTGTATAAACAAAATCCAAATCTTCTTTTTGATTCTCATTTAGTCCATATAGACTCTTTATCCAAGAAATCAAACCTTTTTTATTAGCTTTTTTATTTAAATTTTGTTCTTTTGAAGTATTAGATTTATTATCAAATTTTTCTTTTAAATTTTTCATCATATTATTTACTCATTTTATTAAATACTTCTTCTTTTGGTCCATCAAGTATTATTTGTCCATTTTCAACAATAATAACTCTATCAACTAATCTTAAAAGAGATGTTTTATGAGTTACAACAATCAAAGTTTTATCCTCTACAATCTTTTCAACTCTATCAATAAACATTTTTTCTGTTTGTCTATCCATTGAATTTGTTGGTTCATCAAGCATTAAAATATTTGGATTTGAAATAAGTGCTCTTGCTAAAGTAACTGATTGTCTTTCACCTCCACTTAAGCCTTCACCTCTTTCTCCAACAATTAAATCATATCCAGCTTCATGTTTACCTAAGAACTCATCAAGTCCAGCAACTTTTGAAGCCCGCAATAACTCTTCATCAGAAACATACTGTTCACCAATTGTTATATTATCTTTAATTGTTCCCATAAATAAAAATGGTTCTTGTGGAACAAATCCAACTGCTTGTCTTAAATCAACAGGGTCAATTTGTCTAATATCTACTCCATCAACTAAAACAGAACCTTTTGTTGGTTCATATAAGTTCATAAGAAGTTTTAAAAGTGTAGATTTTCCAGAACCAATTTTTCCTAAAATTGCTACTCTTTCACCTTGCTTAATTGTAAGATTGATATTTTTTAAAGTTTGGTGATTTTGATTTTTATATGCAAATTGAACATCTTTAAATTCAATATTTCCATTTAAATTTGGTCTACTTATATATGATTTATTCTCTTTTTCTACTGGCATTTTCATAACCTCATCAAGGTTATTTAAAGATAACATAGTTTTATCATACTTAATAATCATACCAACAAGTTGAGAAACAGGAGCAATAACTCTACCATTTAACATCATAGCTGCAATAATTGCACCCATTGTCATATCACCTTTTCCAGCCAAATACACACCAGCAGCAACAATTAATATATTTGAAAACTGAGAGATAAATGCTGTTAAAAAAGTAATTGTTTGAGATAAAAACTGCCCTTTATCAGAATAGTGAATAGTTTTATTTACAGCTTGATCCCAGTGTGTTCTCATTCTATTTTGAGCTCTAATACTTTTAATAATTTCAAGACCAGTTACAGTTTCAATCAAAGTTGTATGTTTTATTTGCTCTTCTTTTACAGAGTTTTCAATAATTGCTTTTAAAGGTCTTTGAATATACCAAGAAATACCAACAGATATAAGTACTGTCAAAATAGTAATATAACCTAATGGTCCTCCAATATAAAAAATTACAGCAATAAAAATCAAAATAAAAGGAAAATCAACAGCAGCTGCAATACTAGCACTTGTAAAAAACTCTCTTACACTTTCAAATGATTGTAATCTACTTACAAACTGTCCAGTAGAAGCTGGTTTTGCATCTATTTTAATATTTAGCAATTGATTAAATATTCTATTTGAGATTAATGTATCTGCTCTTTTACTTGCAAGTCCTAAAAAGTACGACCTAAGAAGTTTTAATATAAAGTCAAAAATCATAGCCAATGAAATACCAAAAAAGAGTGCCCACAAGGTTTCCATTGCGTTATTTGGAAGAACTCTATCATAAACATTCATTGTAAATAAAGGTGTTGCTAATATAAGCATATTTACAAATAAAGATACAATTATTACTTGTTTATAAATACCTCTATTTCTTTTTAGTGTTCCCCAAAACCAATCTTTTGGTTGTTCAACTATTACTTCATTTTCTATTCTATTATTAAAGTTAAACTCTGGTTTTACGATTATTAATTCGCCTGTATACTCAGACTCTAATTTTTCTAAAGTAAGAGTTGTGATTCCAGAACTAAGTCCAGGAATAATTACCTCAACTCTTTTTTCTTGAATATCATAATCTAATAATACACAAGCTCTTCCTTTAGCAAGAATTAATACAGAAGGTAATGCTAATTTTGTAATATTTGGGATTGCTCTTTTTACTACTTTTGTAGTTAGCCCTATTCTTTTTGAAGCTTGTAAAAACATATCTACATTCATAGAAGATTTATGAATAGGTAAACCAAAAGTCAAAGATTGATGAGAAGTCTCTCTTTTATGATACTTTGATAGAAAGACTAAGCACTCTAATAAGTCATCTACTTGTCTTCTATCTTTTAAATTTTTTAATGTACCGTCTTTATTTTCATTTACAGTTTCTTTACTCACTAAAAAATACCGCCTTATTAGTTATACTTACGATAAAGTCTTTGATGCTTTGATATATTATCCACATATGGATTAGAAGATAATATATCTTTTGATAAATTATTTAAAACCTCTTTTGCTTTACTATATTTAGTAAATATACCTAATAAAACCTTTGAATTCATTTTATCTTTTCCAAAAGAAAATGTAACAACTTTGCCTCTTAAATTATTTTTATCTAAATAGCTATTTAACCTTTTTGTTTGTATTGTACCTAGATTAATTGTATATTCATTATTTGGTGCATTTAAAAAGTTATCAATAGTTTTATTATTTTTTTCTTTTTTAGGTAATGTATAAAGTTGTGTTGATGCAGTAGAAATTCCATCTTCTTGAATATCAGTTGAGTTAGTTTCAAGAAGTTCTTTCAATTCATCAGAAAATTCCTCTTTTTTCTTATCTGGATTTATTTTATAAACCCTTGGTTTTATCTTGCTACAGTCTTGGTCTTGTGATCTTAAAATTGAATCACCAATTTTTGATAAAGAGTATAATAAATCATAATAGTTATCAAATAAAGCATACTCTCTTTCTATTAAACTTTGAGTTGATTGGTATAACTCTGTTTGTGCATTTAAGATATCAACAAATGTTCTAGTACCTGCTTCAAACTCATTTTTATAAACTTCAACAATATTTGCATTTGCATCAACATACTTTTTAAGTACGCCTACTCTTTTTTTATCATTTTCATATTTATAATATTTGTCTTTTACATCTTGAATTACTTTATTTGTAATCTCATCTAAAGTCTTTTTTTGTTCTTGTAAGAAAAGTTTTTCTTGTGTATCTTTAACTTTATTTGCTCCACCATTAAATAAATTCCAATTGAAATTTAATCTTGCATAAGTTTCATCTTCTACACCATTTCCATCAAGTTCAATATCACTGTCTTTACCTGTTTTTAGTTCTATATCAATAGTTGGTAAAAAGGCTGCTTTATTTTGCTCTATTTTCTCTCTTTGAACTCTTATTTTTTCTAATTGTTCTTTTATTTCATAGTTTGTTAATACTGCTTTTTTTATAACATCTACTAATTTATTTGGGATATTACTCTCATCAATAACTGGTCTACAAACTGGAGTTTTTACATCAATACCAACATATTTTTTCAATGCATTAAGTTGTTGTTGTTTATTGCTCTCTTCTTCATAATATTTATCAGTTGCAAAATGTAATTTTGAAGATACTTGGTATGTTTCTAAAACTTCACCACTAATCTCTTCTTTTTGTTTTGCAATTGTTAAGTTATTTTTATTTGTTTTTATCATCTCTTCTGATAAAGACATCAGTTCATTAAATTTTACTAATGATGTGTAGGCTTTTGAAGTTTCTAATACTGTATTTTCAATAGCATTTAAACTTCTATATTTATTAGATAGATTTTGGTGTTTCATCTCTCCTACTTCACTAGGAGTTAATCCACCATCATATATTAATTGTCTTAATGTAAGACCAATATTATAACCTTTTTTTGTCATATCAGTCTCATCTCTATCATCATACTTGTCTTTTACTCTTGATCTTTCAGCAAAAGCACTTAAATCAAGTGTTGGTAAATACTTACTTTGTTTTTCATCAACATAATATCTATAAGCTTCTTGGTTTTTTCTCTCTGCCATAACATCAGGATTTGAGATAAGTGTTCTTTCGACACTTTCTTTTAAACTTAGTGCATTTAAATTATTAAGTAGCACGAAAGAAAAAGAAAAAAATACAAATAACTTTTTCATGCATAACCTTTTTTGGTAAATAATTAATTGAATTATTTCATATGTAATGTTTAAAGTAACTTAAATCTTAATATTATATAATTAATTGAATTATTTATAAAAATATCAGAAAAGGTAAACATTGCAAAATATCGATTTTAAAGAAGTGCTAAAAAACCTTACTATTTTATATATAGAAGATGAAAAAAGCATAAGAGAGAATCTAACAAAAGTGTTAACTTTGTTATTTAAAAAGTGTATTAGCTTTGAAAATCCAGAAGATGCACTAGAGTATTATAATAACCATAATATTGATATTATACTTACTGATATTAACTTATCTGATATAAATGGAATAGATATAATAAAAAAAGTAAGACAATCAAATGAAGATATTCCAATTATTTTACTTACTGCATATTTAGAGACTGATTATTTACTTGATGCAATTAAATATGAAGTTACAGAATATCTAAATAAACCTACAAATTTTGAACTTTTATTAAAAGCTTTTGAAAAAGCTGCAAAAAAAATAGTAAATAAAGGAAATTATTTTTTTACTTTAAATAATAATTTAGAATATCGTGTTTTAAATAAAGAGCTATATGATAAAAAAAATAATAAAATTATAGCATTAACATCAAATGAACTAAAATTTTTTGAACTACTAATAAAAAATAGTAATAGAGTTGTTACTTATGATGAGATAAAAAATGAAGTTTGGGAAAACTCAATTGAAGTAACTGAATCAGCTTTTAAAAATCTATTAACAAAACTAAGACAAAAAATAGGGAAAGATGTAATTTCAAATATCTCAAAAGTAGGATATAAATTAAATATATAATTTATACCCTAATGTCTTCTTCCTTTTGCACTTAAATCAGATAAAAGTACACCAATCCATTTTGTATTGTTTGTCGATTCAAAAGCAATTTTTAGTGTCATTGTTATAGGAACAGCCAAGAACATTCCCACTATTCCTAAAATCCAGCCCCAGAATATCAATGAAAAGAAAATAACCATAGGTGATAAACCTAACTCTTTTCCCATAAATTTTGGCTCTAATACATTACTTATAGTGATATTTATAACCATATATACAAGTATCAACCAAATTGTAATCTCAAAATTACCAGTAATTAAAGATAATAAAACAGCAGGAATAGCTGCTACAATTGAACCAATTACAGGAACAAAATTAAACAAAAATCCAATAATAGCCCATAAAATTGGATACTCAATATCAAAAAACATCAATGCAATAAAAATGAAAAAACCAGTAAGAAAACTTGTAAAGGTTTTAACAATAAAATATTTTTGTAGATTTTGAGAAAAAAGTTTAAAATTTGCTAATCTATTATGGTCACTTTTAAATATAACTTTTAGTTTTTTTTCTAAAAGTTTTGTCTCTGATAAAATAAATGCAATTCCTATAAATACCAATAAAGCTTTAGAAAACACTGCACTTATATTTCCTAATAAACCAGTTGTAAAGTTGAAGAAATAACTAAAATTCAACGCTTTTAATATCTGTTCTTTATCAACTGCAAAACCAAAACTCTCAATATATGAAATTATTTTTATAATTGAAGATTTGATTTGGGACTCGTAAGTAGGAAGATTTGCACTAAAACTTGCAAGTGAACTATTTACCATATATCCTAAAAGTAAAGTAATAATAGTAAGTACAAAAAGTAATATAACATAAGCTATAAACTTTGGAACTTTTTTATTTTCTAAAACTTTTAAAAATGCGGATAAAATTGATGCTATAAATATTGATAGTAAAAGAATTATTACTATTTCTGATGATGCTTTTATACCTGCTATTATTACAACAGCTGTTGCTAAATAATAAAAATAGTTTTGTACATTTGTTTTTTCTGTCATTTTTTAACCTACTTACATTGGTATTTCTATAATAAACATTGCGCCTGTGTATTCTACATCATTATAATTAAAGTTGTAATTACTAACTGATAAATTACCATTTAAATGTTTACAAATAATTTCATGGCTCATATAAAGCCCTATTCCTGTACCCACACTTTTATCTTTTGTTGTAAAATATGGCTCAAAAACTTTTTCAAGATTTTCTTCTTTGATTCCACCTGCATTATCATAAAATTGTAATATAACTTTTTCTTCTTCTGCTTTTGTATTTATAAATATGTATCTATTTATATCATCTCTTTTTATTAGTTCATCTCTTGCATTGTTTAAAATATTTATTAAAACCTGTAATAACTCATTTTCTAAAGTAAAAAAGTTTATATCTTTTACCTCTTTTATAATTTCAATATTTTTTGTTTTAAATTGTGCATCTACAAGTTTTATAGTTTTTTCTATTACCTCTTTTATATTTACTCTTACTTCATTTTTATTTGGATTAAAGAAGTTTTTAAAATCATCAATTGTTTTAGATAAGTACTGAGATGATTCATTTATTTTTTTAGTTGCACTAAAAAACTCTTCATCTTCTAATATTCCCATCTCTTTTTGAAAACTAATTCCAGTAGCTGCTGTTGAGATTACAGATAATGGCTGTCTCCATTGATGGGCAATATTTGCAATCATCTCACCCATACTTGCCATTTTTGATTGTTGGGCTAAAATATTTTGCTGTTTTTCTATCTCTTCTTTATACTCTTTAAACTTATTTTCTAAAAGTTTTGAAACATATATAGAAATAAAAAGTAATAAAATTATCAACACTGAAGATAAAATTGCAACATTTTCTAAATATCTTACAAATTGTGCATTTAACTCTTTTTCTTTCTCTTTTAAATCTAATAAAAAGTCGTCTTCATAAAAACCACTACCTATTATCCATTTCCACTGATTTATACCTTTTATAAAACTTGTTTTTTTTACTGTTTTATTTGTTCCTGGTTTTTCTCTTTGAATATAACTATAAAAACCTTCACCCTCTTGAGCTATTCTTTTCATATTTTCTAAATCATTTAGAAAATATCTTAAGTTCTCATTTTCATGTGCATTTGTACCTAAATACTCTTTTCTAATATGACTTAGATAGTTAAAGTTATAATCTAAAATAAATATATACCCTTGTCCAAAATATCTTATTTTATTTATATAAGAAAGAACTTTTTTCTTTACATTATCTTCAAAGTCATTCACATATTCACCAGTTCCAATAACTACATTATAAGGAGCAAAATATTTGTAAAAACTGATTTTTTTATATGCTTTTTTATCATTTTTTTTGTACCAATAATATGTATCAAAAGCTTCTGATTTATTTTTTATAGTTTTAATTATTTTTTTTACAAATTTATACCCATGTGCATCTTTGAAATTTGAGAAATCTTTTTCTTCAAACTCTTTATTTAAAGGTTGAAGTCTTTTTATACCATTTATATCATCTATAAAATAGTACCCTCTTCCATCATTAAAAATAATTGAGCCTAAAGATTGCTTTATTAGGTTAAATATCTCTTCTTTTGATTTTGTATCTTTATTTTTTTCATAAATAGATGTAGCAAGTTTGTGTGCTTCATAAACTCTGTTTTTTATCGATTTTTTTAGCTCATTTTCAGTGGTTTGTTTTATAAAGTTTATATATTCATATACTCTTTGTACCTCATCATAAACTACTTTTTTATTTTGTTTTATGAAAGTTTGTCTTAACTTTTGTTTTTCTAATTCATAATTTTTTTTATGCTCTAAATATAGTGCAAAAGTTATAAATATAGAAATTAATATAGTTAACAAAGGCAAACTATACCTAATAATTTTTGTTAATATTTGCTCACTTCGATAATTCATAGTCACTCTTTTGTTACGAAATAGTAAACTTTATGTTATTATAGTAAAAGTTTTTTTAGTTTAGTTGAATTTTTTCAATTTAATTTAATCTATTTTTAATATTCTTTTATATTAGAATTGTATTTTTATAAGGAAACAACTATGAAAAGAAAAATTTACATAAAACATTTTCTTAGTTCAATGATTGGCATCTTTTCTATTGGTGCTCTTGTCTCAATACTTCTTTACTTTTTTTTAATATCATTTGAAAAAGAATCCATATACAAAAATAATATGCAATATGCTAAATATGAATTCAATGAAAATAAAAATACAATAAAACAAACAATAGATACTTATAAACAAGAGTTAATTGCTCTTGAAGATATAATAAAAAGAAAAAATCTTTTAGAAAACACTTATTTACTAAAAGAGTATATGCATTTACTTATAAAATCAAACAACTCAATATTTCAAATAAGATACTTAGATAAAAATGCAGATGAAATAGTAAGAATAGATAGACTTCTAAATGGAAAAATAGTTGATAAAAAACTTCTTCAAAATAAAAAGAATAGATACTACTTTATAAAAACATCAAATCTTCCAAAAGAGGAGTTTTATATTTCAAATTTAGACTTAAATGTAGAGCACAAAAAAATAGAAAAACCATTTAGACCAACTTTTAGAGTATCAACTCCTCTTTATATAAAAGATAAGTTTGAAGGTATTTTGATTTTTAATTTTAATGCACAGATTCTTATTGATAAGATTACAAAAAGTAGAATTTTTGATGTTTATTATATGGATGAAAAGGGAAATTTCTTACTTCATCCAGATGAAAAAAAATCTTGGAGTACTCAACTAAAAACTAACTATAAAGTAAAAGATGAAATAAAAAATATAGACCAATTACTAAAAAATCCACTTTCAGATAAAAATGACAAATACTATATTGATAAAATTCATATAACAGACCATGATTTTTATATAATATTATCAACAAAAGATATCTATTATGAAAACTCAATTAATGAAATAAAAAAAGAAATCTTATTTTTATTTATGATTGTTATCTTGCTTGGACTTCCTTTTGCAATATTTATAGGATTTATACAATCAAGACATGTAATTCTTTTAGAATATATAATAAACTCAATTCCTCATCCTTTATATATAAAAGATAGTAAAGGTAAATTTATTTTAGTAAATGATGAATTAGTAAAATTTTATAATCTAAAAGATAAAAAACAACTACTTGGTAAAAACTCTTATGCCTTAAATAATCAAAAATCTTTTGATTGTAAAGAAAAAGATGAATTAGTTTTAAAAAAAGGTAGGTTAAAAACAGTAGAAGAGATAGAATTAGAAAATAAAGATATTTTGTACTATGAAATAATAAGAGTAAAAGTTCCTTATTACTATTTTAAAAAAAATACATTTTTACTTGGTATTGCAATTGATATAACTCAAATAAAAGAGTTAAATGATAAATTAAATGAAAGAGTTGAGCAAGAAGTATCTGCAAGAATAAAAACAGAACAACTACTTGCCCAACAATCAAAAATGGCATTAATGGGTGAGATGATAGGAAATATTGCTCATCAATGGAGACAACCACTATCAAATATCACAACAGTATCAACGGGAATGAATTTACAAAAAGAGATGAATATTCTTGAAGATAATCAACTTCATGAAGGGTTAATACAAATAAATGAATCTGCACAATTTTTATCTCAAACAATTGATGATTTTAGAAACTTTTTTAAACCATACAAAGTAAAAACTAATTTTACTATTGATTATGTAGTAAAAAAAGCATTGAAACTTGTAAGTGCTCAATTTCAAGATAGAAATATTGAAATTATAAAACAAATTGAAAATGTTAAACTTAACAATTTAGAAAATGAGTTTACACAAGTTATATTAAATCTATTAAATAACTCAAGGGATGAACTTGCAACTCAATCAATAGATAAAAAACTAATATATATTGTTAGTAGAATAGAAAATAAAAAACTAATCTTTGAAGTAAAAGATAATGCAGGGGGAATAGAAGATAATATAAAAGATAAAATATTTGATGCTTATTTTACTACAAAACAGAGTGATTCTGGCACTGGTATTGGTCTATATATGTCAAAAGAGATTATCGAAAAACATATGGGTGGAAAACTATCTTGTGAAAATGTAACTATAAATTATGAAGATAAGATTTATAAAGGTGCATGTTTTAAAATAGAATTTGATTTATAAAAAAAGTGGAGGAGGTAACCGGACTCGAACCGATGAATATCTGATTTGCAATCAGGTGCATTACCAACTTTGCTATACCTCCAAAAATCGGAATGAAATTATAGCAATAAATCCTTAAGATTTATTTAATTTAATCTATTATCATTTTTTCTTTCATTTATTACAATAACTCTAATCAAATATAACTCTGTATTATTGTATCTTAGGCAATCTTTAAATACTAAAGCAATTAATAGATATAATTCGCTTATATTCTATGAAAGGTTTTAATGATTTATAATTTTAGTTCACGTTTTAAAATCATAAAAGGTGGTAAAATTAGTTTAATAGTTAGTGCACTTATTACTTCTTTAACACCAAGCTTTGCATCTCCAACAGGAGGAAAAGTCACTTCTGGAAATGCAACTATTACTCAAAATAAAACAGTAACTACGATTAATCAAACATCCAATAAAGCAACAATTAATTGGAAAAACTTTTCTATTGCTTCAAATGAAACAGTAAACTTTAAACAACCAAACTCAAAAGCTATTACTTTAAATAGAGTTACAGGAAATGAAAAAAGTATTATAAATGGTGCATTAAATGCAAACGGACAAGTTTGGATATTAAACTCAAATGGTGTTTTATTTGGCAAAAATGCAGTTGTTAATACAAGTGGAATATTAGCAACAACAGCAAAACTTTCAGACAAAGATTTTAATGAAGGTAAATATACCTTTAAAGATGCAACAGCAAACTTAGTAATCAATCAAGGAACAATTGAAGTATCAAATAGAGGTTCAGTAATATTAGCCTCAAATGAAGTTATAAATGAGGGTTCAATTAAAGCTATTAGAGGAAATGTACATTTAGTAGGAAGTGATTCTTATTCAATTAATATGAATGGAAACTCACTAGTTGATCTTAGAGTAGATAAAGGTGTTCTTGATTCTATGGTTTCAAATAAAGGAACTATTAGTGCAGATGGTGGAGAAATCTATCTAACAACAAATGCAGTTAATGAACTTTTAAAAGGTGTAGTTAATAATACAGGTATTATTGAAGCAAATAGTATTGATGATTTAAAAGGACATATTGAATTATTTGCACATGGTGGTGAAGCCCAAATTGATGGGACAATAAGTGCAAATACTGGATTTATTGAAACATCTGGTTCAAAAATAAATTTTTCAGATAATTTTATTATTAATGCAGGGAAAGGTGGGACATGGCTTATTGACCCTAATAATATAAGAATTGTATCTGATGCAACTGCTGAAAAGAATCTAGACATATTAGGAGGAGAATATAAATCTTCAAATGATTCAACAGTTTTGCGTGCATCTACTATTGAATCTCACTTAAATAATGGAACAAGTGTTGCAGTTATAACTGCAAGTGCAGGAACAAACTTGGAAGATGGAGATATTTTTTTAGAGACAAATATCAATAAAACTTCAGGTGGTGATGCAGTTTTAACTCTAAAAGCACATAGAAATATAGTATTTGCAGATAGAGATACATCATTTACGAAAGATTATACTGGTCCAAATTCATATGGTAGTATCTCAAGTAGTAGTAATAAATTACATGTAGTTTTATGGTCAGATAGTGATGGAAATAATAATGGTTCAGTTTGGATACCTAAAAACTCATCTATTTCAACAAATGGAGGTAATGTTTGGATTGGAGGAGGGGCTGGAGATGGTCCTACAATGTGGAGTGGAATAACAGTAGGAGACTCTTATGCTGTTGGTAGTAGTTTTTTTTCAAATGAAGGAAAAGCAATAGCAAGAGGTGCTTCAATAAATGGTAATATAAATGCAAATGGTTCAACTTCTGGTGGAGATATTTATATAAAAGGTCTTGCTAGTCAATCAAGTTATTATACTAGTGCTAGAGGTGTTTCTATAGCAGGTTCAATAATAACTAACCATCAAGGAAATATTACAATAGAAGGAACAGCAAAAGGTGTCTCTGATGCTGTTGCTCTTGGAGATGCAGCTTTAAGTAATGGAGCTGGTATTTTAAGAGTTGAAGAAGGAACTATTTTAATAAATGGACACTCAAATACAAGTAGTAATTCAAGTGATTCTTTTTATTTAAATAATGGCTCTTATATAGATGATAATCAAAAAGGATTAGGAACACTTATTATAAATGGTAATGATGATGAGATGCTATCTGATTCAAGTTCGTATATAAATATTGGTAAATTACTAGTTAAAAATGGTTCTGTAACATTAGATAATATAAATAATAATATCTCTTTACTTGCAGGAGATAATTTAAGTAGTTTATCTTATGTAGATGCTGATTCTCTTACTATTGGAACAGTAGATTCTACAAATGGAATAACTGCACAAGGTCCTATAAATATTGCAACAAATACAGGTGATTTGATAATTGAAAATGATATAAACTCTTCAGATAGTGGAGATTCTGCAATTGTTTTAAATGCTGGGAAAAGTCAAACAGCAGGAACATCAACAGGTGGAGATATTAAATATATTTCAGGAAGTTTAAATACTACTGGTAGAGTAACTTTATATACAGGAAGTGTAAATGAAAGTTCAATAGCTTCTTTAGTATCTAATGGTAACTTTAGATATAACAGTGATGAAACAACAAGTGGATATGATCTAGTAAATGCTGCTTTAGGTTCAGGAACTTATGCAATTTATAGAGAACAACCAACTATTGAAGTTACTGCTAATAATGATTCATTTGTATATGATGGAAGAGTTTATACTGGTGGTAATGGTGCCATTTATTCTGGCTTTGTAAATAATGATACATCTTCAATTTTAAATGGTACTTTAAATTATAGTGGAACATCTCAAGGTGCAACTAATGTAGGAACATATACAATATCTCCAAATGGCCTATCAAATTATCTTGGATATAATATTAACTTTATAAATGGCCAATTAGTAATAGAAGATGTACCAACAACTCCTAAGAAACCAACAAAAGATTCAACACCAATAATAAAAGATTCTTTGATACCAAAAAGTGATTTAATTTCAAAAACTAATCTACCTAAAAAAGATGCAGTAATAAAACCTAATAATTTAGTAAAAGTTTTTAATCAAAATCAAAATGATGATACGATGGATATAAAAACTATAATTAAAAATCTAAATGTAAAACAAAATAATGAAAATACAAATATAGATATTTCTACAAAAAAACAAATTGATAATAAAATTTCAAAGCAAGATATTAAAACAGATATTTTAACTAAGAAAAGAAATGAAAATAAAATCTCAAAACAAAATGTGAAAACAGATATTTTAGCTGAAAAAAGAAATGAAAATAAAATTATAGATAACACTGCAAAAAAAACAGACTCAAATGAAAAACAAGCAGAAGATAAAAAATTAGATAAAAATATTTCAACAGATAGTTCACCTAAACTAAATAGATACAAATTAGATGATGCACAAATAGAAATTCGTGTTAATGAAAATGGAAAAATCATATTTAGTAAATCAGAGATAAATGTTGTTGTTGAAAATAATGGACAACTTGTTTTACCACGTAATTCAGCTGATATACTAGCAACAATAGGAATGTCAGTAAAAACAATTAGGGTAAAAAATAATAAAATAGAAATTAATATTCTTGACAAAAAAAGTACAAAAAAATATTCTGCCACTTTAGAAAATGGTAAGCCTTTACCAAAATATTTAAAATTTGATAATAAAACAGGGAAAATCACTGGAACTTTGCCTAAAGGAATAAAAAAGGCAAATATAAACATAGAAGCTATAAGTAAAGATAATACGATTAGAGTTCTAAATGTAAAGATGAGGATAAAATAAAATGAATAAAAAAAATTACATTATCTTTTCTGGGATTTTAATACTTTGTATTATTAGTTTTATCTATTATAAAATGGAATATTCAAAAAATATATTTGCTCAAATTGTTTCTAAAGAGGGAGAAGTTAATTTAGTTAATAAAAAAGGAGAGCTTCTATCAGAAGTAACAAAAGGTTATAAGATTAAAATAGGAGATTTTATTGAGACAAAGAAAGACTCCTCTGTTACAATAAAATTTGTTGATAACTCTTTAGCAATTATTTCAGAAAATTCATTAGTTTCTATGAAAAATTTAAAATATGATAAAAACACTAAAAAATCAATTACTAATTTATTGCTTCTAAAAGGAAAAATTGAATCTACTGTAACAAATCAAGATACTTTTGGCTCAGAATATAAAGTTGTAACTCCATCATTGCAGTTAGCAGTTAGGGGGACTATATTTAATGTAGCAGTTGAAGGTGCAGAATCAAGAGCATTCGTAATCAAAGGAAAAATTTTAGCTACTGATGGGAATAAATCTTTATTGTTAAATAAAGGATATGGTGCAGTTGTAAATGATAAAATCAAGTTAAGTTCGCCAATAAAATTACTAAGTAAACCAACAATAGACTTAAATGAATTAAATATTAAATATTATAAAAAATATATATCATGGGAAAAACTTCCAAATGCAGTTAAATATCATGTTCAAGTCTATTCTAAAGAAAAATATAAATCATTAATTTATGATAAATATGTTAGCAATACAGAAATAAATATAGATAATCTAAAAGATGGAAAGTATGAGATAAATATACAAGCTGTTGATACATATGGTTTAGAAGGATTTAAAATTGAAGAAACTTTCAATGTAAAATCAAATCCTCTTCCACCAAAAGTAAAAACACCTATAACTAATCTAAATTCAAGAATGACTATATTTAGATGGGAAAAGTCAAAAGAAGCGAGTAAATATATCTTAGAAATATCAAAAATAAGAAGTTTTAATAAGGTATTAATAAGAGTATCTAATCTAAACTCTACACTAGAACAGATGTCTTTACCTTTACAAAAAGGAGACTATTTTATTAGAATGTCAAGTATTGACAGCTCTGGTATTCGAGGACCATATAGTCAAATGTACCCATTTAAAGTAGATAAAAAATGAGAAAAACAGATAAATTATATTGGAGATATCAAATTTGGATAGTTATTGTATCTTTGATTATTACTTATGCTTTGTCATATACAACAATATATAACAAAATAGAGAACTATTTTAATGATACAATTCAATATTTTGCTTCAGATGAAAAATATTTTACGGAATCAGTTGTTGTTGATATAAATGACAACTCTCTAAAAATTTTAGAAAAAGAGTTTGGACACTGGCCTTATACTAGAGATAAATATGCATCAGTAATTGAGTTTTTAGAATCAATGAATGTAAAAAATATTGTATTTGATATTAAGTTTTTAGACCCAAGAATTGGAGATGATATTTTTAGGAAGACTATTAAGAATTATAATAATATTTTCTTCGTAACAAATGCTTTACAAGATGATATTCAAATCAATGAAGAAGAGAAAGAAAGACTAAAAAAAATGGCATTGGATGTAAATTCAGACATACCAGCTTTAAAATATAATAGCCTACTTCTTCCTCATCTTAATGTATTTGATATAGATACAATCTATAAATTTGGAATAACTTCAGTTTTAGAAGATAAAGATAATTATATAAGATCAATTCCATTACTTTATAATATTAATTCTAATATATTTCCATCACTACTTCTTAGAATTCAATCTTTAGATAAAAATATTCCAAAAATAGAGTATAATGCTAAAACAAATGAACTTTCTATGGATAATAAAACATGGAATGTTGATGAAAAGAATAGAATTAAACTATTTTATCCTCAAAATGCAAACTCAATTATAACTATTCCTTTTTATAAAATTAGTGAAGTTGCATTAAATAAAAAAACCATTGAAAATAAAAGTTTTTTAAAAGATAAAACTGTTTTTATTGGTAGTTCAGCATTTTTATCAGATAGAGTAAATACTCCAAGGGGTGCTATGTCTGGTTCATACTTACTTGCAATTGCGTATGAATCACTAAAACATAATCTAATAATCAAAAATAGCGATATTGTAAACATATTTTTGTTAATAATAGCAATTATTTTTTCTATATATTTAAGTAGTAGAAAGGAAATCTATAAAAAATCTGTAATAGTTATTTCTCTATTAACAATTATTGCAACTATAATCTATGGTTTTATCTCATTAAAACTATTTTATATAGAGTCAAATGTATTTTTCTGCATATTTTTAATTGTATGTTCAATAGTAGTAACAGCAATAAAATATCAGTTCTCTTTGTCAAATTACAATAAAAAACTAATCAATGAAACGAAAAGACTATACAATGAAGCAAATTGTGATACTTTAACAGGATTGCTAAATAGACGAGGATTTAATGAACAATATAAAAAATATAAAGAGCTTATCAATACAAAAACTTCACAATCTTCATGCATAGCAATTATTGACTTAGACCATTTTAAAAGCGTTAATGATACTTATGGACATGATATTGGGGATTTAGTTTTACAAAAGTTTGCAAATCTTTTAAAAGAGCAATTAAGAGATATTGATATTCCTTCAAGATGGGGAGGAGAAGAGTTTATAATATTATTGAGAAATACAACAATAGATGAATCAATTATTGTATTAAATAGACTAAGACAACAGTGTGAAGAGATGGATATACAAACTCCACAAGGAGTATTAAATGTTACTATTAGTATAGGAGTAACACAAATAAAAGACTATTTCCAAACAATTGATTTATATGTAAAAGAGGCTGATATGGGACTATATCAAGCAAAAGAGACAGGAAGAAATCAAGTTTGTATCGCCTAAAATAAAAGGTGATACTTTTTTATTTGAATATACATTTAGTTAATAGTTTATTGTTTTGTAATTCTTTGGATGATTTTGTTTTAGTAGTATATTGTTTTGGATTTTTTATAATTTAAGAATGGCAGTGAGTTAGGGATTCGAACCCTAGGAGGCGTGAACCTCGCCGGTTTTCAAAACCGGTACTTTCGACCAACTCAGTCAACTCACTACACAATAATGGTGCGAATGGTGAGAATCGAACTCACACTCCCAAAACGGGAACGGGATTTTAAGTCCCGCGCGTCTACCAGTTCCGCCACACTCGCATATTTTTTCATTTTTTGAAGTCGTTCTTCTCAAAATGGACTGGAATTATAATAGAAAAAAAATCTTTTGTCAAGGGTTTTTGAAAAAAATTTTAAAATTTTCTTTTTTTTTATTTTTTTATCTAAATAAAACTGCAAAACTAGTATAATCTTGCCTATCTTATAAATATAATATATATAATAATAAATATGATTACACTAAAGGATATATATATGAGAAGTGATGAAGTAAAAAAAGGTTTTAGTAGAACTCCACATAGATCTTTATTTAGAGCTACTGGATTAAAAGATGAAGATTTTGATAAACCATTTATTGGTGTTGCAAACTCTTTTATTGAGATTATTCCTGGGCATTTCTTTTTAAATAAAGTTGCTGAAATTATCAAAGATGAGATTAGAGCGAATGGATGTGTTCCATTTGAGTTTAATACTATTGGTGTTGATGATGGAATTGCAATGGGTCATGATGGTATGTTATTTTCACTACCAAGTAGAGAAATTATTGCAAACTCAATAGAATCAGTAATGAATGCACACAAACTTGATGCTATGATTGCTATTCCAAACTGTGATAAAATTGTTCCAGGTATGATTATGGGAGCTTTAAGAGTAAACGTACCAACAGTTTTTGTAAGTGGTGGACCAATGGCTAAAGGTCATACTAAAGATGGTAAACCTATTGATTTAGCAACTGCATTTGAAGCTGTTGGTAAATTTGAAAAAGGTAACATGGATGAAGAAGAGCTAAAAGATATCGAATGTAACGCATGTCCAAGTGGTGGTTCTTGTTCTGGTATGTTTACAGCTAACTCTATGAATACTCTTATGGAAGCTATGGGTATTGCATTGCCTGGAAATGGAACAATCTTAGCTTTAACTCCTCAAAGAGAAGAGTTATATAGAAAAGCTGCAAGAAGAGTATGTGAAATTGCAAAAGATGAACAATCAAGAGAAAAATTCAAATTAAGAAATATTTTAAATGAAAATGCTGTAAGAAATGCATTTGCTGTTGATATGGCAATGGGAGGAAGTTCAAATACAGTATTACATATGTTAGCAATCGCAAAAGAAGCAGAAGTTAACTTTAACCTTGAGGATATTAACTCTATTTCAAAAAGAGTATCTCACATAGCTAAAATATCTCCATCATTAAGTACAGTTCATATGGAAGATATAAACAAAGCTGGTGGAGTTAATGCAGTAATGAAAGAGATGACAAAAAGAGGAGATAATATTCTTCTTGATAATCTTACAATTACTGGTGAATCAGTATATGAAAAAATCGAAGATGCTTATATAAAAGATACAAATATTATTCATACTATTGATAATCCATATAGCCAAGTTGGTGGATTAGCTATCTTATATGGTAACCTTGCACAAGAAGGTGCTGTTATTAAAACAGCTGGAATCACTGGTGATAGAGTATTTACTGGTAAAGCTGTATGTTTTGATGGACAACCTGAAGCAATCAAAGGGATTGTTGATGGTAAAGTTAAAGCTGGTGATGTTGTAGTTATTAGATATGAAGGTCCAAAAGGTGGTCCAGGAATGCAAGAAATGCTTGCTCCTACTTCACTTATCATGGGAATGGGACTAGGAGACAAAGTTGCACTTATTACTGATGGAAGATTTAGTGGAGCAACAAGAGGTGCTTCTATTGGTCATGTATCTCCTGAAGCAGCAGAAGGTGGAATGATTGGATTATTAAAAGATGGTGATGAAATTCACATCGATGTTGACAAATACATTTTATCTGTAAATCTTACAGATGAAGAGATTGCAAAAAGAAAAGCAGAATTTACTCCACTTAAAAAACCACTTACTTCTAAATGGCTTGGACAATACAGAAGTCTTGTAACAAATGCAAGTTCAGGTGCTGTATTAAAAACTGACTTATTCTAAATAAAAAGAGGTAGCCACCTCTTTTTATTAACCATTTGTTAATTATTTATTGAAAAATAGTTTACATTTGAAACCTATAATTTCATTACATATTTAAAAAAGGATATTAGTATGAAATCAAAATTTTTAATTATTTCTACATTGATAGCTACTAATTTACTTGCTAACTCTATAGATTTTAATATGGCTCAAAAAGATATTCAAAGAGTTACGCCAAGTACAACAAAGCAACTGCTATCATTTAATGACAGTGTAAAAGATGCGATGAAATCTGTTGTGAATATTTCTGCACAAAGACATGTAAACGCTTCTTCTAACATACCACTACAAATGTTTAATGACCCTATTTTCAAAAGATTTTTTGGGGATCAATTTGGAAATCAATTTCAACAAGATAGAATTCAAAGATCACTTGGTTCTGGTGTAATTTTATCAAAAGATGGATACATAGTTACAAATAACCATGTTATTGAAAATGCAGAAGAGATAAGTGTTACTATTGGAGATGACCCAACAGAATATGATGCAAAAGTTATTGGTAAAGACCCAGATAGTGATGTTGCAGTTATTAAAATAAATGGAACTAACTTCTCTCCTATTAAAATTGGATACTCAAAAGATTTAAAAGTTGGTGATGTAATATTTGCACTTGGTAATCCATTTGGTATAGGAAGTACAGTAACTCAAGGGATAGTATCTGCACTAAATAAAAATAAAGTTGGTATTAACAGATATGAAAACTTTATTCAAACAGATGCATCAATCAATCCAGGAAACTCTGGTGGAGCTTTAATTGATAGTAGAGGTGCATTAATTGGTATAAATAGTGCTATTCTTACAAAAAGTGGTGGAAACAACGGTATTGGATTTGCAATTCCTATAAATATGGTTAAAAATGTTGTTTCAAAACTAATAAAAGATGGTAAAGTAACAAGAGGTTATTTAGGTGTAGTAATTGATGATTTAAATCCTAACCTAGCAAAAGTTTATAACCACAGAAAAGGTGCTTTAATTTTAGATGTTTCTCCTGATACTCCAGCTAAAAAATATGGTTTACAAAGAGGGGATTTAATCTATGCAATAAATGATAAATCAGTTAGAGATAGAGCAGATTTACAAAATATTATTGCTTCATTTAAACCAGACCAAAAAGTTACATTAAGTGTAGAAAGAGATAAGAAAAATCTAAAATTCAATATTGTTTTAGGTAATAGAAGTGGACTTATTGTTTCAACTGCTAATAATGGTAAATTTTTAGGTGGACTTGCACTTGCTGAGTTAGATGCAAATATGATAAAAAGATTTAGGATCAATAGCAATACATCTGGTGTTTTAATTACAAGTGTAGAACCAAAATCAAAAGCAGAAAAAGCAGGTTTTCAACCAGGTGATGTGATTGTACAAATAGAAGATATTCAAATTAAGTCTTTTGTAAACGTACAACAAGCAATAAGAAAATATAATAATGTACACAAAAGAGTTTATGTTAATAGATATGGACAAACTATTCTATTAGTAATCAAATAAAGGATATAAGATAGTTAAGGTACTTATGATAGAAGATGATTTAGAACTTGCTGAAATCATCACTAATTACTTAAAGTCATTCGATATTGTTGTAGAGAATTATGATAGCCCTTATCTTGGGCTATCTACTCTTGAAATAAAAAAAGATTTTGATTTATTGATATTGGATTTAACTCTTCCAGAAATTGATGGATTAGAGCTTATTCCAAAAGTTAGAAATATTTCAGATATTCCTATTATTATTTCAAGTGCAAGAGATGATATCTTAGACAAAGTTATGGGGCTAGAAAGAGGTGCTGATGATTATCTTCCTAAACCATATAATCCAAGAGAACTTCAAGCAAGAATAAAAGCAATTTTAAAAAGAATTGGTTCATCATCACAGCAACAAGAAGAAGAAATAGTTACAAATAATTGTGCTTTTACAATAAAAGATGATGATATGCAAATATCTTTTAAAGGGGTTACTTTAAGCCTTACACTTGCTGAATTTGATATCTTAAAACTTCTTATTCAAAGAAATGGTGCAGTTATAGCAAGAGAAGATTTTATATATTCAAGTGACCATATAGAAGATGATAGTAGTTTAAAAAATATTGACGTTATTATCTCTAGAATTAGAAATAAAATCTCTAAAATTGATGATAGTAGAACTTACATAAAATCAGTAAGAGGAATAGGATATCAACTTATATGATAAAACATATCTCAATTTCTACTTTTATTAATACTATTTTTTCTATTGCAGTAATTGCAATTATTATTACATTTGGTCTATTTATAAATCTTGATAAACAAAGACATCAAATAGTACAAAAAAATAGATATGAGATGATTGCTGATAATTTTTTAACAGTATTTGACAAAAATCCAACAAAAACACAACTAAACCAACTTTATAAACAATTTAAAGTTAAAGTTATAAAAGATAGACAAAAAAAACTAAAAATACTAACTTTAGGTGAAGAGTTAGTAATGAGAAGAACATATTTAGGTACATATAGAATATATTTATATAATTCTGAGTATTATTTATATGCTCAACAATTTGGTTATAATCTTATGTTAGAGGATTTGCACTCTAATAGATATAATATTGCTATTATTATCTTATTATTAGTTCTATCATTATCAACTTTACTATTTTTATACATAATTTTAAAAAGAAAACTATTTCCACTAAAATATTTAGATAGAGAAATCACAAAATTTTCAAAAGGTGATTTAAATATATGCATAAAAACTGATTCAAATGATGAAATAGGTGAGATTGCAAAAAACTTTAATACTGCTATTGCACTTATAAAAAATCAAACAGAATCAAAAAAACTATTTATGCGAAATATGATGCATGAATTAAAAACACCTATTACAAAAGCTATGTTTATTGCTGAAACATTAGAAGATGAACAAAGCAAACAGATGCTTCAAAAAGCTTTTAAAAGAATGGATGATATTATTAAAGAGCTTGCAACTGTTGAAAGAATCACATCAAAAACTTCAGTACTTTGCAAAGAACCAACTTCGTTTTTTAATATTTATCAAAAAACTTTAGAAATAATGATGATTGATAGCTCTAATTTATCATCAAAAATCAATGATTTTCATTTTGAAGTTGATAGCAGTCTATTTAGTGTAGCTTTAAAAAATCTACTTGATAATGGTATAAAATTTTCTCCAGATAAGAAAGTAACTCTATTAGCAAATGCAAAAAGAATTGATGTTATATCAACTGGAAAAAAACTAAAAAACAATCTAGATTATTACACAGAACCTTTTTCACAAGAAGAGAAAAGAGCAGATGGGTTTGGGCTTGGATTATACATAGTAAAAACTATTGTACATATGCATGGATATAAATTAAAATATTCACATAAAGATAATAGAAACTATTTTTCAATTATCCTTGTTTCACATTTTTCATAACAAAAAACCAATCTCGTGAAAAATTCTTTTTAATATATTTTTCCCTATGGGGAACTATACATCCTGCACAATTTTGATGAATATATGTATCACCTATAAACTGACTTCCATCTTTAGAATCAATATCACAGTAAGAAAATAGAGTTTTATCCTCTTTTTTTTCAAAACCATCATCATTAAATCTAAAATTAGGACAGGCACATAAATAGCAGTTCAACTCTTCATATTCATGGCACTTTTTATTTTTTTCATATAAAGGACAAAAATCAGGCTCATTTTTTACCATATTATCAAATCTAAAATATTCAATAACCTCATCAACACTTTTATCTTTTAGTTTTTCCATAATCTTTGCATGTTTCTTTCCATGCGCTTCAAACCATTCAATATATGACATACAATACTCCTAATAAAGCTATTATAAATATATCAAGCGATGTTTTCATACCTAATGCTTTATAAACATCACAATCTTCTATTTTTTCATTTCCTTGACCAAAATATGGTTTTTGTTTTATTTTTCCAAAATATGAAGTTGGCCCACCTAGTTTAACTTTAATTGCTAGTGCCATTGAAGCTATTGGCAAACCAGCATTTAAACTCTCATGTTTTTTACCATATACATAAAACTCTTTTAAAGCTTTTTTACTTTTAAAAAGTATCGCAATTAAAAGTGCAGTTATTCTACTTGGTATATAATTAGCAATATCATCCAATCTTGCACTTACTTTTCCAAATTTCTCATACTTTTCATTTCTATATCCAACCATAGAATCTAAAGTATTAATAGCTTTATATAAATATGCTCCAATTAGACCAAAACAGATTAAATAAAATAATGGAGCAATTACTCCATCACTTAAGTTTTCTGCATATGTTTCAATACTCGCTTTATTTATATCACTGTTTGACATACTCTTTGTATCTCTACTTACAAGCATAGATATTTTTTCTCTTTTTTCTTCTATATCTTTACTTTTTAGTACATCTAACACACAATCATATAACATCTTTGAAGATAGTGTAAATGAGGCTAAAAATCCTTGAACAATCACGCTTTCAATAAAACTAATACAATAAACAACAATAAATACTACACTCAAAGTAAATAAAGTTAATAATAAACCTTGAAAAATAGAGTCTTTATAAAATCTCTTTTCAAAGAATTTAATCACATTTCCAATATAAATAATAGGATGATTTATATTTAGCTTTTCAAACTCTCCAAAAAATTTATCTAATAAAAAAGCTATTATAGCAACACTATAAAACACTACTTAATATCCTTTTTACATCAAGTTGAGATTTCATTTTATTTACAAATTCATCAACTTTACTCTCTTTATATGACTTGAAATTAAATCCTTTATATTCATTGCAAATTGATTTAAAATAATCTGTTCTAAAATCATCATTATCAAAAATACCATGAACAAATGTTCCTTTTAACTGCCCAGCTTCATACTCCAAAGGATACTTTTTTGAAACTCCATGGTGTATTTCAAATCCATCAATATCAAATCCAAATAGTTTATAACTACTCTTTTTTAATATTTTGTTTTTTTCAAATACAACCTCATCATCAATTAAAGCAAAGCCCTCTTCTATTATTGAAGTCTCATTTTCTAAAGCATACTTATCATTTAACGTATTGAACATCATCTCATATCCACCACAAATAACAAATATATCTTTTTCAAAATTTTTTATATTTTCAAAAAGTCCAGTATCTTTTAACCACTTCAAATCTTTTATTACAAGTTTAGAACCAGGAAGTATCAATAAAGCAAACTTATCAAGTGCTATATTTGAACTTACAAACTCAACAAAAACTTCTTGGTCTGCAATTAATGGCTCAATATCATTATAATTACTCATAGTTGGATATGCAATCACACCTATTTTTATTTTTATATTTTGTTTCTTTTGAATAAAGTTTTGTAAACTTGCACTATCTTCAAATCCTAAATTAAAAGGTGTATAATCCAAAACTCCCAAAACTGGTATTTTGAAATCTTTTTCAATTATTCTAACACCTTCATCAAATAGAGTTTTATCACCTCTAAATTTATTTATAATCACACCAATTACATTATCTCTTAACTTCTTGGGCAATAAATTGTAACAGCCATAAATTGATGCAAAAACTCCACCTTTTTCAATATCAGCTACTAAAACAATTTTGGTATTATAATAATCTGCAATAAATATATTTGATAAATCTTTATCCATTAAATTAAGCTCAACAGGGCTTCCAGCACCTTCACTTACAATACAATCATACCTTTCATCTAAATATTCATAACATCTTTTTACAGCTGGTTTTAAAAGGTCTAAATCCCTATAATATTCCCTTACATCTTTATTTGTTACTACTTTACCTTCAACTATTAAAGAAGCACTACTTCCACGACCAGATTTTAAAAGTACTGGATTTAGATGATAAGAAGTCTTCACTCCTAAAACTTCACTTTGAAAATATTGAGCAATTGCTATTTCACTTCCATCATCACAAACTTTTGAATTATTTGATACATTTTGAGCTTTAAAAGCAGCTACTTTATACCCTTGTTCTTGAAGAATTTTTCCTATTACAAAAGTTAATGTTGATTTTCCTGCATCACTACTTGTACCAAAGATTGATATATTTTTTATTTTATTCAAAACTTATACTCCAAACTTTTATACTTCACTTTTTTGTTCTTAAAAGGGTCTACGATTGCTTCTATTTGTTCAAAACTATATCTCAAAGGAAATCCAATTTTAGAATTAGTTGCTGTTGTTTCTAATTTATAAAAAGGTTTACCATCTATGTATAACGCTTTTTTATTTATAGTTTGGTTTGTATCAAAATGTACAATTACAAAGATATGTTTAGGAACCAAAACAAAATATGCTTCGTACCCTTTCACATGAAGTAAAGATATTAAAAGATTTGATTTATCATCACAATCTCCATAGTTTTGACTCACAACTTTTCTTGCACTTCTTGCGATACTTTCATTTACTTTATATGGAATATTTGTAGTAAAATCCAACATACTTTGAACTTCACATAATTGATTATTTTTGCAGTGTAGAGTTAACTTATTTGCTAAAGAGTGAGTGAAATCATCAATTTTTACTTGATTTACATATGTTTTATCATCTATATCTAAAAACTGCCTATCTACAATAAAAAAAGATTTATAAATCATATAAAAAAGAGTTATTATAAATATTACACTAACAATCAGTGAGATATTATGAAAAAGTTTATTTTGAAATAGCATCCAAAGCCTTTTTAAAAGCATCTAAATCATTTTGAGACTTCACTGCAACTCTTATAAATTTTTCATCTAAAAAATCAAAGTTACTACAATCTCTTATCATTATTTTATACTTTTTTAGCTCTTCTTGGAACTGTTTTGCAGTATAATTTTTAAGTCTTGCCAAAACAAAATTTGCACTACTATTAAACAAATAATCAATAAGTCCACTATTTTGTAAAATTTTTTCTAAATATATTTTGTTTTTCACGTTTATTGCTCTAGCTACTTTTTTGAACTTTTTATCTTTTAAGGCTTCTTGTAAATATGCACTATCAAAAGATGAAAGTTTCCACATTGGTTCAAATTTTTTCAATTCATCAATATTAAGTTTGTTAGAAATAAGAGTCCCTACCCTAATTCCTGCACTACTATAAAACTTTGTCATTGATTTTAGTACATATAATCTTTCATATCTATGTATATATTTTACTGCTGAAGTTCCTTCAGTAAAATCTAAAAAACTCTCATCAATTAATATAGTTGCGCCTTGTTTATCCCAATATTCAAGTAGCTTATCAATATCATAAAGTGTTCCATCTGGAGTTGATGGATTTACAAAAACTACTAAAGAGTTCTTTTCAAGTGGAACATCTAATCTTTCAAGTCTATTTATCAAATTATAATCATATTTATAAATAGTACAAGCTTTTTTATACTCTAAATATGCAGGTGAATAAATCGTACAATGATTTAGATTTAGGTGTCTAAAAAGAGTAAAGATTGCACTACTTCCACCATTATATAGCTCTAGCTCAAAATCTTTTACATTATAGTTATTTGCAATTGCTTCATATAATTTTTCATACTTAGGATAAGAAGAGATTGATAAGCAGTTAAAATCACAATTTATTTGGGGTTTTATAAAGTTTATATTTGAAGATAAATCTATAACTTCATCAACCTTACAATTTATACTTTTGGCAAAGCTTACTACATCTCCACCATGCTCAAATGTATTCAAATAATAAATCCTATATTTAAAAGTAAAAGCTCTGTTATCTCTATTGAACATCCAAGGCAATCACCATTTAAAAATCCAAATCTTTTATATAAAATTTTTAGATTTATATATAAAAAAACTAATGCTAAAAATAAAAAAACTAATGCATTTGATTTTAAAAATAGTGCAAATACAACAAACAATAAAATAGCAACTCTTACAATATTTACACCTTTTGCAAGAAATGCCTGACTCATAAAACTATCTTTTTTGAACTCAAATAAAGGTAAAATATAAGTTAAACTAAGTCTTGAAAACATAAAAGTTATTATGATAATTTCATATTTTTTTTCATATAACAAATATGTAATTATCGCTACTTTTAATAAAACAAAACAGAATGTAGCAAGTGCGCCAATTGCTCCGATTGTTGATTCTTTCATAATTTTATAAGCATCTTTACTTGAATAACTTGCAAACCAAGCATCAACTACATCTGTAATTGCTTCTGTATGCAAAAATCCATAAAGACAAAAAGATAAAATTGCACTTACTAAACTCGCATATAAAGGATGAAAAAAGCCACTTAAAAAAATAGATATTAAAATAGTAATAATTGAGATAAATAGACCAATTAAAGGTAAGAAAAAAAGTGTATCTCTAAAAGTATTTTTATCAATTGTCATATCTTTTACAAAAACAGGAAATACTGTAAAATAAGAGAGAGAAAAAGCAAAAGAGTTAAATAATTGTCTCATTTTAATCTTCTTTCTAGTGAGTATTTAACTTCTATTACTTCATCACAATTTTTAGCTAATATTTGTCCTACTAAGCCTGACAAATCTACAAACTCTCTACTATATTTATCCATTGGTATTACACCATTATTTATATCATTTAAAATAAATACAATATTGCAATCTATTTTAAATATCTCTTCTAATTGTCTTTTCATATACTCAAATCCATTATCCATATTATTTAATATATACATTGTCATGCAATCTATTAAATAAGTCTCATTTGATTTTATTACTTTAGTTAAATCTTTCGCCTCTTCAATTGTAATGAAGTTTTCTCCACGCTCTTTTATATGATTTTGCACTCTTTTTTGCATAGATTTATCATCATATGAATTATCATATGTTGCTATATAATATGGCTTTGAATTTGATATTTCTAAAACTTTTTTAATTGCACAAGAAGTTTTTCCAGATTTTTGTCCACCAAAATAAAAAGACTTCATTATTATCCTAAATTTAAAAAGCTTTTAATTCCGCCAAACATAATTTGAGCAGATAAAGCAGCAAGGAAAAGTCCTGTGATTTTAGAAATAACTAAAATTCCTTGTTTCCCTACAATTTTTTCAAATTGACTAGATAAATAAAGCATCACTCCAATTGTTGCAATTGCACAAACTAAAGCAAAACTTCCTGACATCATTTTTGAAAATGTATTAAACTCAGCACCCATTACAAGTAAAATACCAATTGTACCAGGGCCTATTGTAACAGGAATTGCTAAAGGAACAACAGCAAGGTCTAAAACAGATTTGTTTTTTATCTCTTGTTTATCTTTGCTTCCTTTTACTAATTCAACAGCTGTTAAAAACAATAGTGCTCCTGCACCTATTTTAAAAGCATCTAAAGTTATACCAAATACTTGAAAAATATATTTACCAAAATATAAAAGTATTAAAGACATCACAATAACTGATATAGTAATTTTTATTGCTAATGCATGTTTTTCTTTTAAATCACTCTCATTTGTAACAGTTAAAAAAACTGATAAAACAAAAAATGGAGTCATAATAAAAAACATTTTTAAATATGTTGATACAAAATAAGCTCCTATTTCCAACTTATGCTCCTATAAATGATTCTACTTTTTTAATAATATCTTCTTTATCTAGTCCATTTATTGCTGCATAAACCAATGAACCTCCTGCACCAACACCCTCTTTTGATTCACCTTTGTCATAAAGTTTTAAAACTTCACTTTTACTAGTTGAAAAGTCAAAATCTGGATAATAGGCATTTACTTCAAAATCAAGTAATTGTAATAAAGCTTTTAGATTTGAGTTTTTATCTTCTGCAATCCATTTTGTAGTACATAAAGCAATCTTTGAACTATCTATTTCTCCACCCATTGTTTTTAAAACTGAGTTTACTACAAGTAAAACACTTGCTAATTGAGTTCCACCTGCTAAAATTAATTTATGATTAGTTGATTGAAGTCCTAAAACAAATCCAGCATTAAAAACTATCATATTATCACTAACATAAGATAGTTTTTCAAAAATATCCATATTATCATTTACATTATCTAATGCTTTTTGTAAAACTTCATCTCTTATATTACTTGGAGTATTTTTAAAAGAACTTGCAAAATACTCTTTACCTTCATAACCTAAAGCCAATCCAGTTGCTGCTGCTGTTGTAGTTCCTGCTGGAATTGTTTCTGCTAAAATTGTATATTCACAATTTGGTTTATAATTTTGTGCAAATTCAACACCCTTTTGAAATACTTCCATTGCATCAATCTTAGCACCAGTATCTATTCTATCACTTGGATTTATATCAAAATCATATCTTTTAAAATAATCAATTTGGGGAATAATTTTTAAACCTAAATTTAAAAACTCTATATTTTCAAAAGGTCTTAATTCATGTACTGCTCTTGTCATAATAGCAGGAGTAGGTATACCTTTTGGTGTTGTTGCAATATTATCTAAAGACCTTACTTCGCTTGTAGCTAAAAACTCTGCATCTAATGTTGGAGTTAAATACATTTTTCCTGGTATTCCTGCTTGAGAAATACCTTCTATATCAGCTGTGTTTGTAACAGAACATGAAAGTAAAAAATTTGCTTTTTTACCTCTTAAATACTCTAAAAAATCTCTTTTTCCTAAAATAGTATTAAAGTTCATTTAGAACCTTTCAAAATAATTTTTTTGGAGGAAGTATAACAAATGTTTAATTGATATTTAGTTTATAACCCATACCACCTTGAGAAAGAATAGTATCTTTTGGTAATTTTTTTCTTAATCTCTTAACTAAAGCTCTAATATTTTCATTTGTTGTTAAATCTCCTTGCCAAACATACTGCTCTATTTGTTCAAAAGTAACTACTTTATCATAGTTTTTTACAAATAAAGTCATAAGTAATATCTCTTTTTTTGCAAGTTTTACAGGCTCATTATCATCATATAAAGTCTCTTTAGAAATATTATAAGTAAACCCATCATGTAATCTAACTTCTGATTGTTCTTTTATACATAGTTTTTTTAGTTTTGTTTCTAATTCATATATATAAAAAGGTTTTTTGATATACTCATCACAACCTCTTGAATATGCATTTTTGATAGTATCTAAATCAACATTTGCACTAATAATAATTGCTGGCGTTTTTTCATCCATTGTTCTTATCTCTTTTAATAAAGAAAGACCATCAATACCAGGAACATTTATATCTAAAATAAAACAATCATATCCATCATAAATTGCATCAATTGCACTTTTCCCATTTTCAAACCAATCTACTCTATAATTCTTTTGCTCTAAAGCATCTATTATTAATTCTGATAATCTCTTGTTATCTTCTAGTAGTAATATTTTCATCTAGTTCCTTCCCCAAAATTAGACTTATTTTTTTATACAAATTTTTATAATCGCACCTTGATTACACTTCAATGCTTCTATTGAACCATCCATTTTCTCTTCAATAATCAATTTAACCATATAAAGTCCAAATCCATCACCATCTTTTTTACTTGTAAAAAATGGCTCAAAAATTCTTTCTAAATGCCCGTCTTCTATACCTATTCCATTATCCTTTATGTAAATACAAGTATGAGAACCCTCATCCTCTACTTTTATATCTATTTTTCCTTCTAAAGCATTATTTGTCTGTTTTCTTTTTAAAATACTATCTTTTGAATTATTTATAATACTTAAAATACACTGTTTGAACTCATTTGGATATCCATAAATTGTGAAAGATTTATTATTTTTAAAATCCAAATTTACTTCTATATAATTATACTTTATATTATGTTCAACTACTTTTAGAAGCTCAACAATGGCAGAATTAATCTCAAACTTACTCTTTTTTAATGATGGTTTAACAAAATCTCTAAAGTTATCAATAGTATCAGTCATATAACTAACTTGCGTCATTATTTCATCAACAATCTCTCTACTATCTTCTTGTGTAAATGATTTTCTACTTCTTTTATATAATAACTCTTGTGCAATAGTTGATATTTCAATTAATGGTGTTTTCCATTGATGAGCAATAGAAGTAATCATCTCACCCATTTCAGATAGCTTTGACCGGTGAATTAGAAATTGTTCATTTTTCTTTCTTTGATTTTCTAATATCTTTATTTGTGTTACATCACTTATTATTGTTACAATTCCAGCTTCTTCATTATCTTTATTTAAATATTTTTTTCTTCTAATTAAAGCTTCAAACTCTTTTGTTCCAAGTGTAATTTCTGTTTCTATTTGCTCTATAAACTTATCACTTTCAGAAAATAGTTTATTTATTTCAGGCATTATCTCTTTTATCTCTTTTTTCATTATCTCTTTTTTTGAGATATTTAAAGAAGTACATAAAGCATCATTACAACCTAAAAGTTTATTATCTTTACTCTCCCAATAAACAATACTTTGGATATTATTTAATAACACTTTATCTAGTTTACTTTGTTCTAGTAATCTATTTTCTAATCTTATTTTTTTGATTATATTTACAATAAGACCTAAAATCAATAGAACAAAAATAGGCATAAGTAAAAATGTATTATCAATAACTTTTCTATACTCTTCAAAGAAAGTTTTTGGTTTATTTATAATAATTGCATCTTCAGGGATATTTTTAAAATCAATATTATATTTTTTTAAAATATGATAATCAAAATAGTATTTTGAATCAGGAGTTTCAATTGGAATATCTTGAATACTTTTTTTGCCTTTTATTAATTCAAAAGCCTTTAAGCCTGCTAATCTTCCCTGCTCTTCAGGGTCAACTACAACTCCACCTATTATTCCTTCACCTAAATGAATTTTATTGATTGCAAAAACAGGATATTTTGAATTATTAAATAGTTGCCTTAATTTATTATAGATTACATATCTTCCTTTGATATCTCTATATAAACTTGTAAATAACACTGCACTGTTTTTTGGTAATTTATTTACTTTTCCAACTATTGTATTTATATCTATTTTATTGTCATATATTATATTTATTTTGTCAGTGAATTGTTTTGATTCTTCAATAATTTGATTTTTTATTGCTAAAGAAGATAGTGTATCATCACTAATGATATATAAAGTATTTAACTTTGGAATTACTTTTGAAATAACTTGAATATTTTTTGTAATTTGTTTATATTCAATTACACCTGTCATCTGTTTTTTGATATTTTCTGGAATATTCATCTCTTCATAATTTTCTATTCCACAAAATACTATTGGTGCATTGTTAAATATTTTTTTGTGATTATTTACAACAAAATTTAGCGCATAGTTATCTGCAACAAGTATTACTTTATAATTTCTTGATGAGAATTTTTGTTCATATAACTTTTTTAATGTATTAAAATATACTTTGCTATTTATCTTTTTGCTATCCATACATTCAGTAGTTAATTCATAATCTGGATATTTATCAAAAACTTCTCTTACACCTTTTGTTATATTATCAGTCCATTTTAGACCAATATTATACGAATGTAAAAGTAAAATATCTTTTTGAGAGTTTGCAAATAGTAAGATGGGTAAAAACAATAAGATAAACTTAAACCGCATATATTCTCTTTATTTCCTTATTTTTTTATTTTACCCTATTTTAGATTTAAAAAGTCTATAAACTTAAAAAATGAAGGCTATTTAAAATAAAAAGCCTTCATTAAGAATTAAATAGATTATTTTTCTAATCTATTCCATTGTGCTGGTCCAGTAGTGTGAATAGAAGTACCTTCAGTATCCACAGCAACTGTAACAGGCATATCTTTTACTTCAAATTCGTAAATCGCTTCCATACCCATCTCTTCAAATGCTAATACTTT